>CALWEX010000107.1 GCA_944377425.1 uncultured Clostridia bacterium | reverse complement strand
GCTGAAACATATTTGTAGTTTAATATATTGTATATAGGTGTTCCTTGTGCCATAAACACCATTAAAAGGGCAATGTATCCGCCGGAATATGCCAAAAGAAGAGTGGTTGTCATTGTACCCATTGCGGCACGGCCTACATTCATACCGCTTAATGCCGCTTCTTTGGCAGATATTGTTGGCTTTTTCTCTATAACTTCGTTTACGGCTGATGTAATGTCAACAGCCAAATCCATAACAGCGCCTGATGAGCCGATGAAAATGCTTGCCATATATATTTTTGTAAGGTTTAAGTTCTGATAACCGCTGTAAAGCAGGCTCTCGGAGTTTGGCATAATCGCGCCGTGAATTTTAAAGCCGGTTGTAAATATAATGCCTAAAATAGCCGTTACCAAAAGCCCCAGTGCTGCTCCGCTTGCGGCTGAAAGTGTTTTTGACTCAAAACCGTATACAAGTGAAATTATAATAACAGTAAGTGCTACTGTTATTAAAAAGCCTGTTATTATAGGGTCAAAACCGTTTAAGTAGAGGGGAACAAGCACTTTCCATATCATTAAAACTGTAATTACAAATGAAAGTACAGCTCTTATGCCTGTTTTTCCGGCAAATGCCACAAGGAAAAGAACAAAGCAGGCGGCAAGTATAGCTTCGTAGTTAATTCTGTAATGGTCTATCATATTAACAGATAAAATTTCATCGCCTTTATAGTCAATAACTACAAGGGCTTTATCTCCAGGAGCGAATATTTTGTCGGACTCAAGTGAGCCGTTAAGCATGTTATATCCTGTTGTTACCTGGCCTTTAAAGCGTCCGCCTAAAAGCTCAATCTCACAGTCCTGTTCCCCTGAGCGTATAAGGCCTGTATCTATAATGTTATCGTTATAAACACTTAATACTCTTGCGGCGCATCTGTCCGTGCCTTTATATATAACGGCGCCTTCATATCCGGTTGGTATTATCAAAAGCGCTATAAAAAGAATGACACACACTATAACAGGCATGTGATATTTAAGCTTTTCGTTCATTTTATGTATTCTCCTTAATATTTGTTTTGACAGCGAAATGCGGTACGGAATTTCCGTACCACATTTTCGTGTTAATAGGGGTTAATTTATGAAAAATTTTGTATTAGCATTATTATTCAATATCAAGCAGGCCTGCTACTTTATCGTATATATCTGTATTGTCGTAATATCCGTTAAAGAGGTCTTGTCCATTTCCAAGAGCAAATACTCCAACAGGAAGGCCTGTATGTGCATAAGAAGCAAAGTTGATGCCTGATTTGTTGTTTAATATATGTGTTATTGTTACACTTAATGGCTCATATGTTCCGTAAAGAACGTATTCTTCCTGATTTGAGCTGTCTACTTCTTCACCTGACATTGTTTTATCGTAAGCTGCTTTAAGTTTTGAAAGTTCATAGTCTGTAAGAACAAGTTTTTCGTTATTTGCGGCATCAGGGTCATCGGCTGTCATAAGGCCAAAATTTTCTTTGATGTCTTTTAATACTGTTTCAAATGGTGTGTTTTCTTCAACATATTTTGAAACATATTCTTCGTCGTATTTAGCATAAGAAATTTTTTGGTTTGTAAGGTTAGCAAGGTATGTATCATAATCTGTGCCAGCATAACCTATTGTAAGACCGCCTGTTTCGTGGTCGCCTGTTACTAAAATAAGAGTTTCTGTAGGGTGCTCTTTGTAAAAATCAACTGCTTCCTCAACAGCTTCGCTTAATGCTATTGTGTCTGAAATTGTGCTTCCTGCATCGTTAGCGTGGCAAGCCCAGTCAATCTTTCCGCCTTCTACCATCATAAAGAAGCCGTTTTTGTTATCAAGCATTTCAATACCTTTAGCAACATAGTCCTTAAGTGCCCATTCGCCATCTGGTCTGTCGTTGCTGTAGTTTAATGAATCACTGTCGGCAAGGTTTTCGCCTATAATAATTGATTTTCCGTCTTCTGGTGTAAGAGCTTCAGCCTCAGCTTGTGTATCAATTACATTATATCCAGCTTTTTCAGCTAAAGAATAAATGCTTTCCTGGTCTTCATTTTTACCTGTAGGATTTAAAAGTCCGCCGCCTGCAAAATAATCAAAACCGCTTTCTACCATTTCCTGACCAATTTCATAGTAATTATTTCTGCTTGCCTGATGAGCATAAAAAGCAGCAGGTGTAGCATGGTTTAAGTTAACTGTTGTAATAACGCCAATTTTGTAACCAAGCTGGTCTTTAACTTTTTCTGTAATAGCTTCGTAAGAAATTGTTTTTGTTTCGTCCATATTTATTACAGAGCTGTAAGTTTTGTGTCCTGTAGAAATTGAAGTAGCTGTTGAAGCTGAGTCAGGACAGAATGAAGTTGAGTCAAATGTTGTAGCGCTGCCTACAGCAGGGAAATTCATAAATGAAAGGTTTTCGCCGCCTTTAAGTATTTCTGGTGTATTGCCCTGTTTTTTAGCTCCAAGGTAGTCGCTTGCTGCCTGTATTTGAGGGTAGCTCATGCCGTCGCCTATGAAAAGGAAAACATATTTAGGTGCTGTGCTTGTAGCTGAAACGCCAGTATTTTCTGTTTGTGATGCTGCTATTACATTTGTTCCAGTAGGCATAAATGTAAATGCGCTGACAGTTAAAATAGCCGCAGCCGAAAGTGCAAGTATTGGTCTTAAAATATTTTTTTTCATTATTTCTCCTCCTAAGAAAATGTAACTTATTACTTACGGCACATAGTATAGCGCTTATCATTTATTGTCTTCCACCGCAAATAAGTAAATGTTTGGTAAAAATGATGTTAAGCAGCACATTAAAAAAATTAAATAAATTTTATTTTAAGCACACAAAAAGCGCCGATTTTTATCGGCGCCTTTTGTGTATTCTCTTTATAAGGGGTTTTGTATATGCAAAAGAAATCGTCTGGATACCGGGTGGATTTTAAGGGGATGGAGTATATTTGGGGAAGGTATCCGCTGGATTTCTGTGATTTTTTGTATGAGTATATAATAACCATAATATGTAAATTATAAATGATTATTTTGAAAATAATTTGTGAACTTAAATTTTTAAATTATAAATATCAACTGCGTTGTTAAAAAATACGTCCTGATGGTTTTCTTTAGGAATTATGTTTTTTATAACCTCAATATATTTTTCAATGTTTACAATAGGCCAGTCAGAGCCGTACATAATGCGCTTGTAATCCCCGAAATAATTAAGCCATGCCTTTAATATCTCCACATATCCGCTTTTAGCTTTAAAATACCAGTTCACATCAAAATTCCCTTCTATAAGGCCGGATATGTCTATTGTTATATTCCTATTTTTCTCGCATACAGCGGCGGCATCGGCTAAAAACGGATTTCCAAAATGGCACATAACAAAACGTACATTAGGAAATTTAACTGCCGCTTCATCTAATGTAAGAGGGTGGCTGTATTTTAAAAGCGCACTTGGGTTTGAAACAGCTCCTGTGTGTATAGCTACAGGCTTTTCGTATTTTTTGGCAAGGTTATAAAATGGAGTGTAAATTTTATCGTATACATAATAGTGGCAGTAGCCGGGATAAAGCTTAATGCCAACACAGTTATCTCGTTTAAGGTTTTCTTCTGCCATATAGACAAAATAATCATAGTTTTTTTCTAAGTCAACAAAACACTTGGAGTCAAAGCCTATACAGTAACTCATGTTATCCGGGTAGTTATGGTCTTTAACATCGGCAGTTATGTTGCCCATAACTATGGCATGGCATATGTTGTTTTTTTCAAACTCAGCTTTTAAGTGCTCTGCTGTGTTTTTGTGTCCTGAATTTTCAGCAACCAAATTAAATGGTTCATACTCAGGTTTGTAATGAATATGCGCATCTATAATTTTCATTTAATCATCTCCTGTAGTTTTATTATGGAATTATAGCATTATGCAGTTAAAAAACAAATAATTATTTACCGTTTTTTATATATTGTGTTACTATATTTATAACAAAGGAGGTTTAAAAAATGAATGATATTAAGTCAATAGTAATATATGGCCCAGGTGTTATGGGTGCTTCAATGGCTCAGATATTTGCTCAGTATGGCTATAATACAACACTTTTGGGCAGAACAGAAAAGTCAATAGAAAAAGCCGTAAATCTTATGGAAATAAATCAAGAAAGCCTTGTAAAGGCAGGGCATTTAACAAAAGAAGAGTCAGACAGAATTAAAAAATCAATAAACTTTACAACTGACTATTCATGTTTTAATAATGCGCAGTACATAATAGAAACTATTATTGAGGACATGGAAATCAAGAAGGAGTTTTACCGCTATATATCAGATGTTGCGCCAAAGAACTGTATTATAGTTACAAATACATCTGGTCTTTCTGTAAGTGAAATGGCCAAAGAGCTTAAATATCCTGAAAGATTTGCAGGTATGCACTGGATTAATCCGCCGCACCTTGTGCCGCTTATAGAAATTATAAAAGGCGAGCATACAAGTGACGAAACACTTGAAACAGTTAAAAATGTCTGCGAAAGCATACATAAAAAAGCCGTAGTTGTTAAAAAAGAGTGTGCTGGATTTATATTTAATAGGCTTCAGTATGCCATATTAAGAGAGGCAGCATATATTGCTAAAAACGGCTGGGCAGATATAGAGGATATAGACGATGTAGTACGTTTTGGCCTTGGTATGCGTTATGCATGTATAGGGCCTTTCAGAGTGGCTGATATAGGCGGACTTGATACGTTTGATAAAATATCACGTTATCTTGTGCCTGACCTTTCTGCAGAAGAAAATATACCGCTTTTAACTGAAACTGTATGTGAAAAAGGCGGACATGGTGTTAAAAACGGTTTAGGATTTTATGACTATTCAAACGGAAAAGATAAAGAGGCTATAGCCGAAAGGGACAAGAGATTTCTTGAAATACTTGATAAATTTTATAAGGATTATTTATAAGTAATAAAAAAGGCACTGATTTAATTCAGTGCCTTAAATTTTTGTTTTATTTTACTGCTTCAAGAAGGCTTAATACGCCTTCTACTGAACGCTTGTTAACAAGTCTGCCGCTCATTTGACCGCAGGATGCTGTGTAATAGTTGCTGTCGTAAGGTGTATAAACAGCCGTTACATCACTGTAGGATGAATCTTTAAAGTGATATGTTATTGTAAAGCTGTCTTCTCCAGCTGCAGTCTGTGCTGCTTCACTGCTGTGAGTATTGCTTACAATGCCGGAAAGCTTATTGTAGAATGCCTCAAAGCTTTCGTCTGAGCAAGGTGTGCCGTTAAGGGTGTAACCATTATCTGTAAAAGCAAAGTTATATGTTGTGCCATTTGCTGTTACAGTCATTGTGTCAACTTTGTCTTTTTTAACAGCACATATTGACTGTGGAACAAATTTATAGCAGTCAAAATACTCTTTAAGTGATGAAGCTGTTTCGCTATCTAAAAGGCCTATTGTGCTGGCACCTTCAAACATAATGAATATTGAGCCGTCCTCGTTTTCTTTGCCTAAATACATAACAGCCTGTTTTTCCCCGCTGTCGGTTGTGTATGTTAATTTAAACGAGCTTTGAGGATTTAAAAGGCCGTAGTTTTCAATATCCGCTTCATCAGGTGAGTATGACACACATTTGCTTTCTGCCGCTGTTTTAAGCTTAGCTATAAAAGAGTCTACCTTATTGGCATCTACAAATGTATCACTGTTAAAAGGCTGTGAAAAACGCCAAATTGAGCTGCTGCCCATAGGGCTGTTTTGGTCTTTTTCAGTTTGAAATACGGATACTTGGCTTTCAGGTGTTACACAGTCAAAAGATAAAAGTGTAGCTTTTGAAAGGCCTGAAAGGTCGTAAGATGCAGCATAGGAATAAAGGTCCTGAACAAGCACGTCGCCTACTGATTTATTTATAATGTAAATGTTTTGGCTGTCTTTTTCGCAGGCATAATATCTCTCTATATTTTCGTTATAGCTGCCTATTAAATATGTTACGCTTACACCTTGTGAGTCTGTAAGTGTTATTGTCTGCTGAGGTGAATTAAGACCAAATCTTTCATAGTCACCGTCAGAAGATACAAGCCTTGCAGCAACAAGGTTGTTGCCTTTTTCTAAGAATTCATTAACTATTTCTGTGCTTACAGGAAATGTTTCGTCAGAAGCAAGAACCCAGGAGCCATCTTTTAAATTAAACTCAAAAGGCATGTCCTCGTTTTGGCAGTTTATTGAAACTATATCGCCTGTTGTTTTTTCCGAAACATATATATTTGTATCAGCGCTGGCAGCTATGTTGTTTTGGTGCCTTAAAACGCCGAATATTCCAAATACAACAATGTTTAAAACAACAAGCACAGTAATTATTTTAATGCCTTTATTTTTCATCAGCGGTTCCTCCTTCTGTACCATACAACTATTCCAAAGGCAGCCGCTATAGCTGGAATTATGCCTGTAAGTATTATTTTCCACATTCTGCTTTGTGATGTTGTAACTATAAGAGTACCTAATGAAAGGGACTTACCGTTTACTGAAGAAGATATGTCCTGACCACAAAGGTAATTAACAGCTGATGTTAAGAACTGAGAGTTGGCGCCGCCTACCATTTGGTCGGACTGCGATGTAATAAACTCACTGTTTGTTATCCATACTATTTTAGTATCGTTTCCGTCATATTCTTCTTCTATTGATACTGCAAGGGAGTAAGGGCCGTTTGGCATATCGTCAACTTTTTCATAAGAACTATCCTGTATTATATATGCCAAATCAGATGTTGTAAGAAGGTCTGTAATTTCTACTGTATCCCTTATATCGGAGTTTTTAACTATTGCCTGAGCAAGTGGCATTAAAACAAAAGAGCTGTTGTTGTTAAACTGTTTTGTTATTTCGCTTTTTTCGTTGGCATAAGGCAAAATATAATAAGGATAACCGCTTAAACATCTGTCTGCTGCGCCTTCCATTACAACGCCATCTAATGTAGATACGCCGTATTCTTTCATTACAGCTGTAAAGTTTGTAAGCTCTGATGAATTATAGTCGGTGATTAAAAGCATTTTGCTGTTATTTGCTAAATATTCTGTCAGCTGAGCGGCTTCCTGAGCTGTTAAGTCAGTTTCAGGAGCATATACAAATATACACTCTGTATCTTCTGGTATAGAGCCTGAAGAAAGCAGGTTAAGGCTTTTAAGTTCTATTCCGGCTTTATTAAATGCTGCCACAAGGGAATCATCGGCTTTTTTCTCGCCATGTCCTTCAAGTGCATAAAGTACAGGCAAGCTTTCGCTTGTAACGTATTTAATAGCACTTGTAAGGTAATCCTCGCCGTTAAATGCGGTATATGTAGCTATGTTAGCATAATCTATTATCTGGCTGCGTTTTGCAGATGTTACTATTATGCTGTTGTTGCTTAAGCTTTCTTCTGTATACTGCTGCTCAAAATTAGGGTATGCTGCAGGGTCAATAGTGCTTATATTAAGATATGAGCATAAAGAAGCGTATCTTTCAAGCATGTCTGTAAGAGTAGCGTCTTCTTTACCGCTCTGGCATACTCTGTAAATATATATATCTTCTGTTATTGAGTTAAGAAGCTCTTTTGTATTGTCGGAAAGGGTATGAAGGCCTATTTCCGTTGTATCAAGCTTTGTACTTTCCACAGGAAGCTCATTTACCAAAAGATTAATGCCTACTGTAAGAGTAACGCAAAGGGCACATATTATAATACCAATGCTGTTTTGAGATATTGTTTTTTTATTATGAGGTTTTTGGCTGTTATTTGTGTCCATCAGCGCCACCTCCTTCTGTTTTCAGACTGAATTGTAAAGCATATAAAAAGAAGCGCTACTGTAATAAAATATACTATAGCTGTTATATCAAAAACACCGTTTGTAAATGAGTCTATTTTTCCGAATATTGCAAACCACTGAGAGAATGAAGCAAATTTTCCTACTAAAAGCTCGTTATATTTAAAATATATAACCAAAAGCGGTACTTCCATTATTAAGGCGGCTATAAGTGTTATAAGCCATTTTTTGGACGCTATAAATATAATTACGCAAACAGCGGCGGCACAGGCGGTAAAAGCCTTAAATGTAAAATCCGACGCAGATGATATATTTTCGGCTATAGTAGGTATCATATAACATAAAAGAAGTATTCCGAAGCAGAGTATAGCCGATATTATCTGGTTTTCTGTAAGGGACGATGTAAACATGCCTATTGCGCATAAAGTACATTCAAGTATGTAAAAAGCTAATATACAGCTGAATGCTGTTTTAAAGTTTACAACGCCATAAGATGATAAAATAACAGGGTAAGCACACATTACAACAGCTGGTATAAGTGTTATGGTACACAGCGCCAAAAACTTACCCAAAACAATGCTTTTTACGTCTATAGGCAAAAGGCAAAGCAGTTTATCTGTTTTCTGCTTTTTTTCATCTGAAAAAACACGCATTGTAAGAAGTGGTATTGTAATAAGCAGTACAAAGCACATGTCTTTTACTACATACTCAAAGGCGGCGGAGTAGTAAACAAAGTTTACAAGGCTTGTATAAAGTCCGGCGCTTAAAAGCATAAAAGCTAAAAAGACATATCCTGTAGCTGTTACAAAATACAGCCGCAGTTCTTTTTTGTAAACCGAAAGCATTAACTTTCGCCTCCTGTCTTGGTATTTTCACTTTCCTGTATTATTTCAAGGAATATTTCTTCCAGTGAGCTCTTTTTAATAAACATTGATATAACAGGGCACTGAGCATTGCTCAAATTATAAAACAACTGCTCTCGAGGGTCATTTTGAGGCATAAATTTAAAAATATATGTGTTCTCTTTCTGCTCAAGACAGGAAGAAAATGTTATGCCTTCTGTGTTTTTAAGTATTTCAAGCACAGTTTCCCTTTGGCCTTTTACCTCTAATTCAACGGTTTTTTCTGTTTCTTCGTTTCCAATAAGGTTTTCTGCTGTATCAAGGGCAACTAATTTTCCGTGGGATATAATCATTATGCTGCTGCAAACAGCGCTTATTTCGGAAAGTATATGGCTGCTTAAAATAACTATATGGTCTTTGCCTAAGTCTTTTATTAAGTTTCTAATTTCTATAATTTGTTCCGGGTCAAGGCCGACTGTAGGCTCGTCTAAAATTATAACAGGTGGATTACCTAATATAGCCTGTGCTATGCCAACCCTTTGCCTGTAGCCTTTTGAAAGATTTTTTATAAGGCGGTTTTTCATAACGGTAATGTTTGTTTTTTCCATTACATCGTTTATGCTTTTTTTCAGCTCGCTTTTAGGTATTTTTTTTGCGTTACCAACAAAGCTCAAGTACTCATAAGGGGTTAAATCCTCATATACAGGCGGTATTTCAGGAAGGTAGCCTATATTTTTTTTGGCTTCTTCCGGTTTGAGTGACATATCAAAGCCGTTAATTGTTATTTCGCCATTAGTAGGTGCTAAACAGCCGGTAATCATGTTCATTGTTGTGCTTTTTCCAGCTCCGTTAGGACCTAAAAAACCGAATACGCAGTTTTGGTCTATTTTAAAGCTTAAATTATCAACGGCATGAAATGTGCCGTAAATTTTTGAAAGATTTTTTACCTCAATCAATACGCCAGCCTCCTTAACAGATTGTTTATCTATGAATGATAGCAGATTATTTAACTTACTTCAATGTATATTTTGTAAACAATTACCTGATTTATGGAATATTATGCAAAAAAAACGGCGTTTATATATATAAAGCCGTTTAAGTATGTATTTTTATGTATGTTTTTATTTAACCGGAATTATTATTTTAGTTAAAAACTCGTTTTCGTTTTTTACATCTGTAGGTGACATAAGAAATTCTTCTGTAATAGGGCCTGAAATTTCAAATTTATTTGTATTAAGCCATTTTATAGTTTTTACGTAAGTATTTATTATGTTTGAAATTGAGCCGCGGTGAATAGCTGTAACGGCTTTAAACGCCGGTATTTTTTTATAAAACGGAAACTGTAAATTATCCTTTACAGCCATACTTATTTCTAACTCACAGTCAGTTTTTAGGAACTGGTCTAAAGGTGGGTTATGATATGTAGCCATTATAGAGCTTTCGGCTTTAAGGCGGTTTTTGCGTATCAGCTCAAAAATTTCAAACCAACGGCAAACAGGCAAAACATCGCTTTTAAAGTTTGTTTCGGTGCGTTTTGTGTATATAACGCCTGTTTCCTGAAAATATTCTATTTCCGGCTCCTCAAGCTTTGTGTCGTGAAGCTCTATTCGGGCTATAGATGTTTCAATTTCGTTATATAAATCCTGAAGGGACATTATTTTTTCGTGTATGTCTTTTAGCCTAACGCTTAAGCTTTCTTTTAAAGTATGTATATCACTTTCGTAAACAAGAGTATGTACTTCGTCAAGTGAAAAACCATAGTTTTTAAGTTTTCTTATATTGTGCAGTGTAAGCATCTGGTCTTCGGTATAATACCTGTAATTAGTGTCAGCATCACGTTTTTCAGGCACAAGGAGTTTTATTTCATCGTAATATCGAAGTGTTTTTACAGGCACACCACATATTTCCGAAATATCGCCTATTGTATAGAGCTTTTTTTGTCGGTTCAATTTATATTCCTCCCCAATGGGATTAGTTTTGGATTAAAATTATATAAATTATATAATAATTCGATTTTTTTTTCAACAATACAAAAAAGCCTTAATTTTCCGCAAATTAAGGCTTTTAAACTAAATCAGTTTTTTATAAGGTTTTCACCTATTTTGTAAATATCTCCGGCGCCCATTGTAATTATTAAATCGCCTTCTTGTGTATCTTGTCTAACCATTTTTTCAATGTTTTCAAAGCTTCCGCCGTATACAGCGTTATTGCTGTTTTTATTTATTTCGTCTGCTACTGTTTGAGAATTAATAAGGCCTGTATCTTTTTCACGGGCTGCGTAAATATCAGCAAGTATAACTTTATCGGCATTATAGAAAGCTTTGCCAAAGTCCGAAAGAAGTGTATATGCTCTTGTGTATGTGTGCGGCTGGAAAAGACATATAATTCTGTTATGCTTAACATTTTTAGCTGCTGCAAGAGTAGCCTTTATTTCGGAAGGGTGGTGGGCATAATCATCCACAACAGTTGCTCCGTTAAACTCTCCTTTATACTGGAAGCGTCTGTCAACGCCTGTATAATTTTTAAGTCCTGCTGTAATATCAGGCATATCAACTCCGGTACATACAGAAGCGGCGCAGGCAGCCAAAGCATTTAATATATTGTGGTCGCCTGGAACATTAAGCTCTACTCTGCCCATAAGCTTACCTTTATAATATGCATCAAAGCATGCACCGCCTAATTGACTGTGGCTTATGTTTTCTGGATACCAGTCGGCTGTATCTTTATTAAGACCGAATGTTACTACACTGCATTTTAAGTCTTTTGTTATTATATCTTTTCCGCTGTCGTCAGCATTTATAACAACATATCCGTTTTCCGGTACGTTTGAAGCAAATGTATGGAATGAATTTCTGATTTGGTTAATGTCTTTAAAATAATCAAGATGCTCAGCTTCAACATTAAGTATTACAGCTGTGTATGGGTAGAACTGAAGAAAACTGTCGTGATACTCACAGGCTTCGGCTACAAAGTATTCATTTGAGCCTACATTTATATTGCCGCCTATTGTGGAAAGGTTTCCGCCTATAGTAATTGTAGGATTTTTGCCTGCCTGAAGCATAATTTCTGAAAGCATTGAGGAAGTGGTTGTTTTGCCATGTGTTCCAGCAACAGCTATGGATTTATTATAATTATCCATTATATTGCCCAAAAGCACAGCTCTTTCAACACAAAGTATGCCTTTTTTTTCAGCTTCTAAAAGCTCTGGGTTATCTTCTTTTACGGCAGCAGTGTATACAACAAGTTCTATGCCGTCGGTTATGTTTTTGGCCTTATGACCGATATTTACTTTAATACCAAGGGATTTAAGCTTATTTGTGGCGTCTGATTCTTTCATGTCTGAGCCGGAAACATTTTTGCCTTCCTGATTAAGTATCTGTGCAAGACCCGACATGCTGACGCCGCCTATTCCTATAAAATAAACGCTTTTAAAGCCGTTTTTTAAATCAAGTTTCATATACTGAACGCCCCAATTCATATAGTTTATAATTTAAAAGTATACTACACCAATTTTTGAAAGTCTATACAGTTTATGGCAAATATTTTAAACAAGGCCTGTTTTTTTGTTCTATAATTAATTGAGCAGAATAATAATTAAATTATACAAGCTCAATATGCGTATTTTAACACAGCTTTATGCAAAAATTGTTTTATATATTAAAAATGTATAAAGAATGTATTGTTTTAATAAAAGTACATAAATTAACTGCTTTAAGTATGTAAAATATTGCCTATTATGTTTTTTTATAGTGTTTTTTTGTGCATTTTATTATAAAATAACTCTTTAAAAAAATGAAATGGGCATGTATTTTTGAATATTTTAAGTCCTTAAAGTTTTAAAATTTTATTTATTATAATTAGAAAATATGATAAAATATAAATAAGCATTGAGCTTAAAATGCTGCTGATATTTTCGGCGCTGTTGGGAGATGATGATATGAGCAAAAATGAAATGATCGCTATGCTTCTTGCCGGAGGACAAGGCAGTCGTCTTGGTGTTTTAACCAACAAGATAGCTAAACCGGCAGTAGCTTTTGGGGGAATGTATAGAATAATAGACTTTCCCCTTAGTAATTGCGTAAATTCAGGGGTTTATAACGTTGGTGTTCTTACACAGTACCAGCCTTTAAGGCTTAATAAACATATTGGTATAGGCTTTGCCTGGGACCTTGACCGCAGAAACGGCGGCGTTACAATACTTGCTCCGCATGTTAAAGCAGGAGATGAAAGCGGAGAATGGTTTATGGGTACAGCAAATGCCATTTATCAGAATATTGAGTACATAGACGCTAATGACCCTGAATATGTTCTGGTTTTATCTGGAGACCATATTTATAAAATGGACTATTCCAGAATGCTTGAGTTCCATAAAAAGAACAACTGTGCAGCAACTATTGCTGTTTTAGAAGTGCCTTTTGAGGAAGCAAGTCGTTTTGGAATAATGAACACTAAAGATGATGACAAAATATATGAGTTCGAAGAAAAACCGGCTAACCCAAAAAGCAATTTGGCGTCAATGGGAATTTATATTTTTACATGGAGCAAGCTTAGAGAAGCACTTATAAAAGACAACAAGGTACACCCTGACAGCGATTTTGGAATGCATATTATACCTAAAATGCTTGCTGACGGTGAAAATATATACGCTTGGAGATTTAAAGATTATTGGAAGGATGTAGGAACTATTGAAAGCTATTGGCAGGCCAATATGGAGCTTATAAAAACATTGCCTTCTTTTAATCTTTATGAGGATTTTTGGAAAATTTATACCAATAGTGACATCCAGCCTCCGCAGTACATATCACCTACCGGACATGTTAAAAAATCTATAATTTCAGACGGTTGTGAAATTTACGGCGATGTTGAAAACTCGGTTTTAAGTCCTGATGTAATTATTGAAGAAGGAGCTTTTGTTAAAGACTCTATTATTATGAAAGGCACTGTTATTAAAAGTGGTGCTGTAATTGATAGATGTGTAATAGATGAAAGCTGCGTTATAGAAAAGGACGTTAAAATGGGTGTTGGAGATAATATCCCTAATGAGCTTAAGCCTAAAATTTACAACACAGGCATTACGGTTATAGGTGAAAACTCCTTTGTTCCAGAAGGCGTTACTATTGGCAAAAACTGTGTTATACACGGAAAAACTTCTTCCGCTGATTATACAAACTCAATACTTGAAAGCGGAAAATCAATAATCATGGAGGAGGAAGACTTATGAAAGCTATAGGTATTATTCTTGCCGGAGGAAATAACGAAAAGCGTCTTGGAGAGCTTACAAGCCTTAGAGCCGCTTCAGCTATGCCTGTTGGCAGCTGCTATAGGGCTATAGATTTTCCTTTAAGCAATATGTCCAATTCTATGATAAAAAAAGTAGCAGTCATTACTCAGTATAATTCTCGCTCACTTCACGATCATCTCTCAAGCTCAAAGTGGTGGGATTTTGGTAGAAAGCAAGGCGGCCTTTACATATTTACTCCGTATGTAAGCAGCGAGAACTCTTTTTGGTTCAGGGGAACTGCTGATTCTATTTACCAAAATATATCATTTCTTGAACGAAGCAACGAAAATTATGTTGTTATAGCCTCTGGAGATTCCATATATAAAATGGATTACAGAAAGGTTATTGAATTCCATAAAAACCAAGAAGCGGATATTACTGTAGTCTGCAAAGAAATGCATGACAGGGACCTTACTAAATTCGGTATTATGCAGCTTGACGATGACGGAAGAATAATTGAGTTTGAAGAAAAACCTATTGAGCCGCAGACAAATATTGCTTCATTGGGTATATATGTTATATCAAGAAAGCTTCTTATAGATTTGCTTAACGAAATTGTACCGGAAGGCAGATTTGATATTGTAAAAGACATTATTGTAAGATTCAGACGTAAATTGAATATTAAAGCCTTTATGTTTGACGGCTACTGGTCATCCATAGGCGGCGGTATAATGGAATATTACAATACTAATATGGATTTCCTTAAAGAGGATGTCCGCAGGGAATTTACAAAAGATTTTCCTTATACTTTTACAAAACCTAAGGATGAACCACCTGTTAAATATAATGAAGGCGCCGATGTTTCCAATACCATTATAGGCGGCGGAAGCATTATAAACGGTAAAATAGAAAGTTCAGTGCTGTTTAGAAGGGTATATATAGGAGAAAACTCGGTAGTAAAAAATTCAATACTTATGGAAGGCTGCTACATAGGCAATAACTGTATTGTTGAAAACGCAATACTTGATAAACAAGTTTCTGTTTCTGACGGAAAACACGTATCAGGCGAGGTTGGTAAACCTTGTGTATTTAAAAAACGCTCAACTATTTGACATCACTATGCTGGGGACACTTAAGGAAATACGAGGCGTAAGCAGACAAAAATAAAGCTGGGGCTAAAAGGGGATTTGCCTCAGTGAAAAAAGGGGTGCTTAGTTATGCGTATAACTGATGTAAGAATACGAAAGATTAACAAAGAAGGAAGAATGAAAGCCATTGTATCAGTTACTTTTGACGAGGCTTTTGTTGTACATGATATTAAGGTTATTGAAAAGGATGAGGGCATATTTATTGCTATGCCAAGCAGAAAAACATCTGACGGGGAATTTAGAGATATAGCTCATCCTATTAATCAGGCGGCAAGGGAAATGATACAGACAGCTGTATTAAACGAATACTATAACGCATTAGAAAATGAATCAAGTGACGAGGACGAACAGGAAGCCGCTTCTGATGAATAATGTTAATCATTAAAAAATGGTAAAGCCGAATTTATTTCGGCTTTACCATTTTTTTGTGTTTTTATGCTTTGCAATAAAAGTAAATAAAAAATTTATAGTTTATGTGTTAAGATTGTTTTGCTGAGCTTTTTCGCATGGCACGCATTGAAGAATAAACAGCGGCCAAAAGAATTACAACTCCGCCTATAAGCTCTTTAACTGTAGGTGTTTCATTAAGTAGTACAGCTGCCAGTATAATGCCGTATATAGGTTCAAGGGTTGTAAGAACACCGGCTGTTTGTGCCGAAACACCTTTAAGTCCTGTTATATAGCAGTAGCGGCTTAAAAGAGTAAATACTGTACTGAATAAAAGTATGTAGAATATATCGCTTTTTGAAACAGGGTTTAGACCTGTAAATATGCAAATAGGAAGCAGTGCTATAAAAACTATTAACTGCTCATAAAATGAAATTACAACACCGTTTAATTCTTTTACGTATTTTCTTTCAAGTACTGATACAAGAGCAAATGTAAGGCCTGCCAGTATACCTTCTATAAAGCCTTGAAGCATTGTGCTGCCTAATTCAAACTTAGGTACAACTATTGCTACACCTATAAAAGCCACTAATGCAATAAATACATTTTCTTTTGTAAGTTTTTCATCTTTAAAAAACATTGGCTCTAAAAAAGTGGCAAATATAGGGCAGGTTGAAAAAGTCAAAAGAGAAATGGCAACAGTGGATATTTGTACTGAATGATAAAATAATACCCAGTGTACTGTAAGTATAACGCCAAGCAAAAGTACTTTTAAGTAGTTTTGTTTATTATGAAGATTCAAAGAAATATTTTTTGCTTTGAATATAAAAAACATTATTAATACTGAAAAAAATACGCGGCCGGCAACAATAGCAAAAGCTGGCTGATTTATAAGCTTTCCAAATAAGCTGGAGCTTCCAAAAAGTGCTATGGCTATATGTACCAAAAGCATGCTTTTATTGTTTTTTTGCATAAAATACACCCTTTCCCAAAATATTATAAGTTAGATTATAACATTACATTTATTTTAGTCAATATTAAATAATAAGCTTAAAAGCTGATAAAGCCTTTGAAAATGGGTATTGTTTGAAACTGGTGTAAATGATATAATAAGCAGTAAAAAGTATTTATGGTATAGATATAAAACTTGTTTTAAAGTTAATTTATATTTTTCAGGAGGAATTGTTAATGTGCGGTATAGTTGGATATATTGGACCTTCGCAGGCGCCGGCTATATTAATGGACGGTTTAAAAAGGCTTGAATACAGAGGATATGACTCTGCCGGAATTGCTGTTCATGACGGTGAGAAGATTAATATGCTTAAAGCAAAGGGAAAGCTTGTTAATCTTGCTCAAAAGCTGGAGGAAAACCCTGTAAGTGGATGTTTAGGTATTGGTCATACACGCTGGGCAACACATGGCGCACCAAGCGATATTAACTCACATCCGCATATAAGTGGTGACAGACTTATTGCTGTTGTGCATAATGGCATTATAGAAAACTACTTGGATATTAAAGAAGAACTTACTCAAAGAGGTTATAAATTCGTTTCAGAAACAGACACAGAAACAGTGGCCCATTTAATTGATTATTATTATAAATCAGGAATAGGCTTTTTAGAGTCTGTGTTTAAAACACTTGAAAGAATAGAAGGAGCTTATGCTTTAGGAATACTTTGCCGTGATTATCCGGATACACTTATAGCAGCAAGGAAAAACTGCCCACTTGTAATAGGAAAAGGTGAAGGTGAAAACTTTATTGCATCAGATATACCAGCTATACTTCATCATACAAGAAACGTTTATTTCCTTGATGACAACGAAATAGCTGTTATTAAATCTGACAGAATAAAAATATTTGATAATAATAAGAATGAAGTAAAAAAAGAGATTTACGAAGTGAAATGGGACATTGACGCTGCCGAAAAAGGCGGTTATGAGCATTTCATGATTAAAGAAATAAACGAACAGCCTAAAATAATTCAGGAATTGGTTCAAAGACGTATTCCGGAAGAAAGCAGCTCAATAGATATGAGCGGTATTAAGCTCACAAAAGCCGATATTGAAGGCTTGAGCAGGATTTATATAGTTGCCTGCGGAACAGCATACCATGCAGGACTTATAGGCAAAAATTTAATTGAAAAGTTAACACGTATACCTGTTATAGCTGATGTTGCTAGTGAGTTCAGATACAGAGACCCTGTTATTGATGAGCATACACTGCTTATTGTTGTTTCACAGTCAGGAGAAACAGCTGATACTCTTGAGGCTTTAAGAATAGCTAAAAGAAATGGAGCAAGGGTAATGGCTGTTGTTAATGCTGTAGGAAGCTCCATTGCAAGGGAAGCTGATGATGTATTCTATATACTTGCAGGACCTGAAATATCTGTTGCCTCAACTAA
This sequence comes from uncultured Clostridia bacterium, assembly GCA_944377425.1. Classification (GTDB taxonomy): domain Bacteria; phylum Bacillota; class Clostridia; order Lachnospirales; family Anaerotignaceae; genus Neoanaerotignum_A. Next base: position 16,535 of record CALWEX010000107.1, on the reverse strand, counting down.
GGCTTTTACGGCTCAGGTTACAGCTATGGAACTTATAGCTGTAAGCATGGCTATGGAGCTTAATAAAATAAGCTCTGAAGAATTCAGCGGTATTAAAGGTGAACTTTATGAGGTACCTTCTAAAATATCCAAGATACTCCAGAAATCACACATTGAAAAACAGCTTGCCGAAAAATACTCAAAATCAGCTAATGTATTTTTCATAGGCCGTGGACTGGATTATATTGTATCTATGGAAGGCTCACTTAAATTAAAGGAAATTGCTTATCTTCACAGTGAGGCTTATGCGGCAGGCGAACTTAAACATGGACCTATTGCTATGATTGATGAAAACACTCTTGTAGTTGCTGTACTTACTCAGGAAGAACTTTTTGAGAAAACTTTAAGCAACATAAAAGAAGTTAAAACAAGAGGCGCCAAAGTTATAGCCATAGCCCTTGAAGGCAATGACGCATTTACAAAAGAAGTTGATGATGTAATATTTATACCAAGAGCGTCTTGGATGGTAGCACCATTATTGGCGGCTGTACCGGCACAGTTATTTGCTTATTACGTTGCATATTGCTTAGGTACAGACATAGACCAGCCAAGAAATCTTGCTAAATCAGTTACTGTTGAGTAATTAAAAGTAAATTTATTATAGAATAAAAGAGCCCTAAATTTTTGTTTAAAAATTGTTTAGGGCTCTTTTATTTTATTTCTGTAAAATTTTACTATAGCTTAGGGTATTATGCTCTAAACAGTTTTTGTTTGTAAAATTTAGTAGATTAGATTTTTGGGTTATTGTACCCATACAAATCTCTGTTTTTATGTCTTAATACTATAAATTTTATAATCAGCATGATATTATTTATCACAAATATAGTACAAAAGATGAATAGGGGAGATTATTATGAGTGAGAAAATGACAACGAAACAGATTTGCTTAAATGGTTTGTTTATAGCTATTGTTTGTTTGTGCACGATGATTATACGAATACCAGTGCCTGCCACAAACGGATATATTCATATAGGTGACAGTGTAATTATTATTATATCAGTATTTTTTGGCAGAAAGTACGGCGCTGCTGCCGGAGGAATAGGCTCTGCGTTAGCTGATTTATTTTCTGGATATCCACACTGGATTTTATTTACATTAGTAATTAAAGGCATTATGGGCTTTGTAATAGGTTCTCTTGCAGACAGCAGTAAAAGTGGAGTTTTATCATTTAGAAATTTAGCAGCTCCTGTTGCAGGTATTGTTTGGATGATTATAGGCTATATTTTAGGCGGAACTGTTTTAGAGGGAAGCTTTTTAGTTGCTCTTTCATCAGTGCCTTCAAATATAATTCAGGGTGTAGGCGGATTTATAATATATATTGTAATAGGCTGTGCACTTGAAAAAGCAAATTTCTTTAAACTTATGAATTAAGGCAGGTAAATTTTGGAGGTGGCACTTTGATTAGGCTTAGACCATATAAAACAAAAGACGCATACAGTATTATAAATTGGATTAGCCAAAGAGAGGAGTTTTTTCTTTGGTGTGCTGATTTAATTGACTATCCATTTAATGTTGAAAGTATGAATAAATTAAATGATGAATTTGATAAAGATGATAGGGGATGCCTTGTTACAGCTATTGATAATTCAGGTGTTCCTGTAGGGTTTGCGGCTTTATCTAAGGCAGATTTTGAAAGCAATAACGTACATTTAGGTTTTGTGCTGGTAGATAATAAATTACGTGGCCAAAGAATAGGTATTCAATTAATAGAGTCAATTAAAAAGTATTGTTTTGATATACTTAATTTTGATAGTATAACACTTAAAGTTTTTTCTAATAATACAGCGGCGGTAAAATGTTATTTAAGCTGTGGCTTTAACGAAACATCAAGGCAGACAGTAAATTTTAGCTCTATGAACAAACAGTATGAAGGTATAAGTATGATATGCAAAAAGTAAAAGACAGCTGTTTAATTTATAATTTAATTATGAATTTCTACTGCTAATATAAAATACATAAAAATAAAAAAGGCGTCTTATACGACGTCTTTTTTATTTAGTGATTATTCCAATATATAAACAGTTACATTTCTTCTTCCCCAGCTATAAGCTTCAGAAATGGTATTATAACAAAGGTCAATTCGGTTTCCGTTAATTGCTCCGCCTGTATCTGCGGCAATAGCGATACCATAACCAGGTATATAAAGTTTTGTTCCGAACGGAATTACACTTGTATCAACAGCTGCTACACCTTTGGATGCTGCCATACCAGAGGCTGTAACACCAGTACAGCCTGAATCATATGGTGTATAAGCTGTGCTTACCATGTTAATTGCTTTTTTAAATGTCATGCCGTCTATTGTACCAGCAGCTTCTGCGGTAGTTTGTTTAGGTTCTTCTTTCTTTTTTGTGCCAACTTCTATTATTTTGTCTACAGGTTCTTCTATAACCTCACGGCCAACTTCTTCTAACTTCTGTACCTTGCCTTTATAATAATACTGTTTTTTAGTAATTTGAAGGACACCGTTTTTACCTTCCTGAGTTACTTTTTCAGTGCCTTCTTCCATTTCTGGATTTTCAACTTTTTTTGTTTCAAAAGGTATTTCTTCTGTTGTAGTAATTATTTCATCTGTAACTACATGAACTTTAATTACTAAGTTGTTATAAAGGCGGGTGGATTCCGTAACATTTTCAAGCTCATATTCTTCGCCAATAAGTGAGCTATACTCATTAATAATATCGCCTACAGTTGTTTTATTTGTTACTATAGGTGTTGACTCAGAATTTACTTTTAAAGTAATGTTAAAAGGTCTTTTTATAACTATTTCGTCACCATTTTTTATTGTTTCATCAAGGTCTTTTGATACAGTTGTTTTATCATCAATTTCGATTCCTTTTTCTTCAAATACTTCTGCAACTGTATTTGAGAGGGTAGAAACAACAATGTTGTCAGTACCGTCTGTAATAGTAATTGTTTTCATTGTAAGTTCATTTGCGGAATTTTCACCATCGTATGCTGCCGCTGTGCCTGTAAGAACGGCTACTGCGAAAGCAACCATAATTAATATTCTAATATGCTTTGTCATTTTTCCTCCTTGGAACAGCCTTGGAATGAATTGAGTGGGAATTTTACGTTAAGGCAGTCCTCTTAGTTTATTATTGACTTTAAGATTTTTCAGAAATTATTAATAACTGATTAATCATTACGCAATTAGTATATTAACACAAATGTAACAATTATGCAACAATTTTTTGAACCCTATAGGTATTTGTCCGCAAAAAAGCAACAAAAAATGATGTTTTTATGGTTTTGTCCTCCATAAACGACACAGATTTTAGGTCTAAATTGTTAAATATCATTTAATTTTGTAATAATAATTTTGCAATAATTTTATATAAACACTGCTAATTAATAACTGAAAAGCAGGTGCTTTTAACAAATATTATTTAATGCCAAATACATTCTTAGCGTTTTGGCTTGTAACAGAGTATACTTCGTTAACGGGTACGTGCTTAATTTCAGCTATTTTTTCGGCTACAAACTTAATCATTGTAGAATCGTTTCGTTTTCCTCTGTTAGGAACAGGGGCAAGATATGGGCAGTCAGTTTCAAGTACAATTCTATTTAAAGGAAGAATTCTTACGCAATCAACTGTTTTTTTTGCGTTGTTGTATGTTAAAACTCCGCCTATACCTATATAAAAACCAAGCTTTACATAAGCAGCAGCCATTTCTGGGCTTCCTGAATAGCAGTGTATAATTCCTTTGTTTACTCCGCTTTCCTTAATAATATCAAAACACTCCTGTGCGGCATCGCGAGAATGAATTATAACAGGCATAGAAAGCTCTTTTGCCATTTCAAGCTGGCGTTTGAACCAATAGCGCTGTTTTTCTTTATCTGTGTTGTCGTAATGATAGTCAAGTCCTATTTCGCCTATAGCAACTACTTTTTCATTTTTTGTTAATTCTTTAATTTCGTTATATATTTCTTCTGTCATGTTTTTTGTATTGCTTGGGTGTATTCCGGAAGCGGAATATATAAAATCATACTTTTTGCCAAGCTCAACACCAGCTTTTGATGCACGCAGGCTTTCACCTGAATTAAGTATAAAATCAACACCGTTTTTGTTCATTGAGCTTAAAAGCTCATCACGGTCTTTATCAAACTGTTTATCATCATAATGGGCATGTGAGTCAAAAATCATTTTATAACCTCCTGTAATAAAAAAGCGGGCGCCGTATGGAACCCGCCTTAATTTATAAAATTTATCTTACATCGCAGCCGCTTTCAAACTGCTTGTCATCTGTTATAAGTGAAAGGTTGCCGTCTTTATCAGCAGCGCAGAGTATCATTCCGCATGACATTTCACCCATCATTTTTCTTGGGGCAAGGTTTTCAACTATAACTACTTTCTTGCCAACCATTTCTTCAGGTGTGTAGTACTTAGCAATACCAGAAAGTATAGTACGTACTTCATCGCCTACTTTTACAGTGTTTTTAAGAAGTTTGTTAGAGCCTTTAACTGATTCACTGGCAATAACTTCACCTGTTACAAGGTGAACTTTTGCAAAATCATCTATTGAAATTTCGCTTATTGTTTCCTTGTCTTCTTTTTCTTCTGCTTTTTCGTTTTTAGCTTTGTTTGCAAGGTTTTCAGCCTGAGCAGCTTTAATTGCGGCTTCAAGCTCAACAAGCTCTTTTTTCATATCTATTCTTGGGAAAAGGGCAGGGCCTTTTTCTACTTTTAAGTCTTTAGGAAGAAGTCCCCAAATTCTGATGTTGTCCCAATCAGTAAGCTCTGTACCTTCTATATTAAGCTGTTTATGGATAGCCTTAGGGCATTTTGGCATAAATGGCTGAAGCATTATAGATACAATTCTTATGCTTTCGGCTACATTATAAAGAGCGCCAGCAAGCTTAGGCATGTCTTCTTCATTTTTAGCCAGTATCCAAGGCTGTGTTTCGTCAATATATTTATTTGTACGGCGGATAAGTGTCCAAAGTGCTGAAAGAGCATCACTAAAGAGCATCTTGTCCATGCATTCCTCAAACTTAACTATTGTATCTGCGGCAACAGATTTAAGGTCGGCATCAAACTCTGTTTCGGCATGCTCTGCTGGAAGCTGGCCGCCGAAATATTTATCAATCATACCAACTGTTCTTGAAACAAGGTTTCCAAGGTCGTTGGCAAGGTCTGAGTTAATTCTCTGAATAAGAGCCTCGTTTGTAAAGTTTCCGTCCTGACCAAATGAGATTTCTCTTAAAAGGAAATATCTAACAGCGTCTAAGCCATAACGGTCTATAAGAACCTTAGGGTCTACAACATTTCCTTTTGATTTTGACATTTTGCCGCCGTCTATTACAAGCCAGCCGTGGCCAAATATCTGTTTAGGGAGAGGAAGGTCAAGAGCCATAAGCATAGCAGGCCAAATTATGGAATGGAAACGAACTATTTCCTTACCTACTATATGCACATCTGCTGGCCAGTATTTTTTAAACAGCTCATCATTATCTGAGCCATAGCCAAGAGCTGTGATATAGTTTGAAAGAGCGTCTACCCATACATATATAACATGTTTAGGGTCAAATGTTACAGGTATGCCCCAGCTGAAAGATGTACGGCTTACACAAAGGTCCTCAAGACCTGGCTTAAGGAAGTTGGAAATCATCTCTGTTTGTCTTGAAGGCGGCTGAATGAACTCAGGATGGTCTTCTATATATTTAATAAGTCTGTCCTGATATTTAGAAAGTCTGAAGAAATAGCTTTCTTCTTTTACCTTTTCAACATCACGTCCGCAGTCAGGGCATTTGCCGTCTACAAGCTGATGCTCAGTAAAGAAGGACTCGCAAGGTGTGCAGTACCAGCCTTCATATTCTGATTTATAAATATCGCCTTTATCGTAAAGTGTTTTAAATATTTTCTGAACAGCAGCAACATGGTCTTCGTCTGTTGTTCTTATAAATTTATCGTAAGATATATCAAGAGAAGCCCAAAGGTCTTTAATTCCGGCTACTACTTTATCAACATATTCCTTAGGTGTAATACCAAGGCCTGTTGCTATTCTTTCTATTTTTTGGCCGTGCTCGTCGCTTCCTGTCATGAATCTAACGTCATAGCCGCGAAGTCTTTTATATTTAGCCAAAGTATCGGCAGCTACAGTACAATATGAATGGCCTATATGAAGTTTATCGCTAGGATAATATATAGGTGTTGTTACATAAAAAGTTTTCTTATCCAAAACCATCCCTCCAAATATAATTACTATATAATGTAACTATTATAACTGTCTTTGACCGAAAATAAAAGGAATTTTTTGCGGAATAATTCAAAATACGTTCTTATTTAAATTACAGGTGAATATTATTAATAAGCGGTGAAAGGCGGGGTTAAAATATGGCAGATGATAAAAGAAATTATTCCAACCACAAAATAATAATCGATGAGCGCGAGAGCATTACAATTAATGGTGTTACGGAAGTTTTGTCTTTTGACGAGGAAGGCATTGTTTGTGCCAGCACACTGGGAGTTATAATTGTTAAAGGAAACAACTTGCATATAAGCAGGCTGGATTTAGATTCCCAAGTGCTTTCGGCAGAAGGCGGCATAGATGCTGTGGAGTATGCCGATGAGCCTATTTCAGGCGGCGGTATATTAAAAAGGCTTTTTAGGTAGTATATATGATTCTTTCATTAAGCTTTCAGGCAGAAGTTTTCGTAATATCCATTTTATGCGGAATGATGTGTTCGGCGTTTTATGATATATTAAGGCTTTTAAGGATATATAAAAGGCACGGAGCGCTTTTAACAAGTTTGGAAGATATAATATACTGGGTTATATGCGTTTTTTTCTTTTTTACTGTTATGCTTAAAGTTAATGGCGGGCAGATGCGGCTTTTTATACCAGGCGGTTTTTTTATAGGTTTAGTATTTTATCTTTTTACATTAGGCAAAGTCGTTATACGTGCTGCAGAAAGAATAATTAATGTTGTAATTTACATAATAAATGTGTTCTTTGATATAATAACTACGCCCTTTAGGCTTATTTGGCTTGTAATAAAAAAGCCGATTGTCTTTTTATGTAATTCATTGTCAAAAGTATTGATTTTAAAAGTAAAATATGTGAAAATATTATGTAATACTAAAAAAGACAAATACTCAAGTTTATTACATAAACAGAAGGGTAATGGTAAATTATGTCAAGAAAAACAACGAGGAAAAAAGAAAAATCGTTTTCAAATATTTTAGTGCTTTGCTTTATGCTTGTTTTTGTGTGCGTAATTTGTTTTAACTTGTATTCTCAGGCACGTACTATTTATGAGCTGAAACAGGAAGAGATAGCTCTTAATACAGAGATAGAAAATGAGAAGAAAAAGAACCTAGAATTAAATGTAAATCAGGACTATTACACTTCCGACGCATATATAGAAAAAGTGGCAAGAGAGCAGCTTGGACTTGTTAAACCAGGGGAAATTGAGTTCATTAATAAATCTAAGTAAAAAAATGTAATTTTTTTTAAAAATGTTATTGACAAATTAATACAACGTGACTATAATAGTTATTGTTGTTGCGGCGGAGTAGCTCAGTTGGCTAGAGCACGCGGTTCATACCCGCGGTGTCGAGGGTTCGAATCCCCCCTCCGCTACTTTTTGGCCCGTTGGTCAAGCGGTTAAGACGCGGCCCTCTCACGGCTGAAACAAGAGTTCGATTCTCTTACGGGTCATTTAAAATTTAATATTTTGGGAGTTTAGCTCAGCTGGGAGAGCGCTTGCCTTACAAGCAAGATGTCACAGGTTCGAGCCCTGTAATTCCCATTAACCTTCGGTTTAACCGAAGGTTTTTTTGTATATAAAATTATGTTTGCTTATTAGTTTACAAAATTTGGTTTAAAAAAATTTAGTTTTATGGAACTTATATAAAATTAAATACGTATATTAATCAGATTAGTAATTAAACCGGTTTTTTACTTATCTTTTAAGGGGAGGAAAAAAATGATTAGCTCTGTCAATTCAGGCCTGATTAAAAAAGCCCGAAGGGGCGATGGACGCGCCTTCAGCATGCTGATAGAAAATCACGAAAGATTTGTTTTTAATGTTGTATACAGAATAACAGGAAATGCCGAGGACGCAAGGGATGTGTCACAAGAGGCTTTTATTAAGGCTTTTAAAAATTTTGAAAGCTACGATGAAAGCTCGGCTTTTTCCACATGGCTTTATAGAATAGCCGTAAATACTGCTATAGACTACATACGTAAGCGTAAAAAGGAAAACAGTATAAGTTTTGAGGACTATATAGTTGATGAAAAAAATCAAAAAGGTGACTCCGGTATTGAGGAAAAAGTAATTTCAAAAGAAGGAGTCAAGAATATAATAAGTGCCGTTAACATGCTTGATGATGAATTTAAAACAGTAATAGTTCTTAGAGATATGGAAGGCATGGACTATAAAGAAATAAGCGATATAACAGGATTGCCTTTAGGCACTGTTAAGTCACGGCTTTCAAGAGGACGGGGCAAGCTTAGGCAGATGATAGAAAAATTTAACTTGAAACCAGAAACAGAAGGGAGGGGCAGAGCATGAAATGTGATGAAGCTTTAAACATCATTGATATGTACGTTGATGAATGTGTTGACGCCTATGATGAAAAAGAGTTCCTTAAACATATTGAAACATGCGAAAGCTGCCGAAATGCGTATAACGAAATTAAACGCATTACAAGTGAGCTTAACAATGCTGAGTATCTGCCGCTGCCTGATGATTTCCATAATGAGCTTACAGAAAAGCTTATAAAAAGCGGCAAAAAGAGAAACAGAAGCAGAATCGTTAAATATTCAGCTATAGCTGCCTGCGCCGTACTGGTATTTATGACAGGGGCATATATGAAGAATCTGTATTACATGGCCTCAAACGAAAGTTACACAGAAAGTGCCGATGCAGCAAGTGCTAATGAAAGTATGAGTAATGATATGTTAAGAAGCGCAAATGGGGCTTCGCCTAAGCTTTTTGCCGATGGTGCCTCAGCAGATGTTTATGAGGGTGCTGAAGCTGGAGGAACAGGTGAGTCTACCGCTAACAGTTACAACGATACAATGTTAAGCACAGCAGAACAAAATATTACAAGAAAAATAATAAAAACAGGATATATCTCAATAAATGTAAATAGTTTTGATGAAACATCTCAGCTTGTTAAAACATATATGGAGCAAAACAACGGATATGTGGAGCGAAGTGACCAGTACGCAGATTATGACAGCCAGACAAATGCTTATAAAGGCAAAAGCGGAAATATAACTGTGCGTATCGAAAGCACTAAGTTTTCGGATACTATGAGCTATATAGAAACTTTAGGTACTGTAACAAATCAAAGCGTAACAGTTAATGATATTACAAACAATTATGTTGATGCTCAAAGCCGTCTTGAAGTAAAAGAACAGGAAAAAGAACGTCTTACAGAACTTTTAGACAGCGCAGAAAACATAGGTGATATAATATCAATAGAAAGCCGTCTTACAGAGGTTATAAGCGATATAGAGTCCTATCAGGCTCAGCTTAATTCATATGATGATGTTGTTGATTACTCCAGCATTAATATAAGCATTACAGAAAAAAACGACGAAAGCATAATTCCGGCTAAAACGGATTTTGTAGATAAAGCCGCTTATAATTTTAAAAACTCGGCAAGAACGCTTTTTTCTGGTTTTGAAGGCATTGTGCTTTTAGTAATTAAACTTTGGGCACCTTTAGCAGTTGTTTTGGTAGTTGCCGTAGCGACTGTTGTGTTTATAAAAACAAAGAAAAATAAAAAATAAGAGTACAGTAAAGTTTTAGAAAGGAAGTATGGCTATGAAAAAACTTATTTGTGGTGCTGTAATTGCGTCAATGTCACTTATGTCAGCTATACCTGCATTTGCGTATGACTTGCCAGAAAAAACAATAGCCGTAAGCGGCCGCGGAGTTGTAAGTGTTGAACCAGATACAGCGCAGATTTCTTTAAGCGTTGTAACAAGCAATTCCGATGCGGCAAAAGCTCAGGAAGAAAATAACCGGATTTATAATAAGGTATGTGAAAACCTTAAAGCATCCGGTATAAAGGAGGATGATATAAAAAGCACATGGTATTATGTGTATACAGAAAGGGATTATGAAAATAACAACGAAGTAACAGGTTATAGGGTTGAAAACAGCTTTACCGTAAAAACCAATGATAAAGACAATGCCGGAAAATATGTAGACATTGCTGTTTCATCCGGTGCAACAGAGGTTAATGGTATAAGTTTTAGTGTTGAAAACCCACAGGAGTATTATGACTTGGCTTTAAAACAGGCTTTGTTAAATGCTCAGGACAGCGCCGAAACTATTAAAGAGTCAATAGGTGCTAATACAATAAATGTTTATAGTGTAGAAGAACAGTCAAGCCGTTTTTCATACAGCACAACAAACAGTGCTTTTAATGAAAAGGCTGTAGCAGATTATGCCGAAGATTCTTCAGCTTCTATGCCGACAGAAATTACTTACGACGACATAGAAATTACAGCAAATGTAAATGCTGTATATAAATTCAGTTAAAGTAATAAATTAAAGTAAAATTTTTAGTATTAAAGTAAATTAATTAACGTAAATAAATCACCCGGTTAAAAAACGCCTGACATTTAGTGTCAGGCGTTTTTTTGCTGTATATAATAATGCAAAATAAAATGCTTTTAATATTTTAATAAAATATTTAAACTTATAACTTATTTTAAAAACTAAAATCTTAATTAAATAACCCAGTGTATTGTAATACTGCGGTAAAAATTTGATTGTTTATTTATTCCTCAGTATTCCAGTCTTTACACACATCAACCCATTTTTTTGCTTTTGTAAGAGTATAAAGCTCATCACATGTAAGCTCTATAGCAGAATTTGAGCTTCCGCAGGCTGGAAAAACAGTGTCAAATCTTTTAAGTGAAATATCAACAAATGATTCAATATTTTCTGGAACACCAAAAGAACATACTCCTCCTACGGCATGGCCAGTAAGGGCAAGTGTTTCTTCAGCTGTAAGCATCTTAGCTTTCATGCCAAACTCAGCCTTAAATTTTTTGTTGTCAATTTTAGCGTCGCCTGCCATGCCTATAAGTATGCAGGAATCGTCTTTTTTAAAGGCAAGGGTCTTTGTTATTCTTGCCGGAATTACATTAAGGGCTATGGCTGCTAAGTCAACAGTGGCGCTTGAAACGTCAAATTCCATTATGTCTTTATCGCGGCCAAACTGTGATAAATATTCACGGGCTTTTTCTATGGACATAAATACATCTCCTCATTGCTTTTTATATTAAAATACCAAAATTTATCGGTTTATACAATAGTTTGTTTATTTATTTCATTAATGGGCAATTTGTGTTTAAAATGACTAAACTAAATTAATGCGTATTACAATATTAACAATTTGACTATATATAAGCTAATATAGTTGGTTAAAAGTGATGGTTTTGTGTAAATTATTAACTGTTAGTTAAGAAATATTTATTAGTTATTAAAAAATGAACATAAACCTTAAGAATTTTTTAATGGATTTATGCAGTTTTATATGGTAAATTAGTATTAAGAACAGATTAAGACTGGAGGCGATAAATATTGTCTGAGGATATTATAAAGCTCAGAAACCTAAAGAAGATATACCGTATGGGCGATGAAAAAATAGCAGCAGTAAACAATGTTACGCTTAATTTTGAGCGCGGCACGGTAACATGTCTTTTGGGTAAATCCGGTTCAGGCAAATCAACACTGCTTAATTTAATTTCCGGTCTTGAAAAGCCTACAAAAGGAGAAATTATAATACGAGGCTTGCATGTAGAGCGCATGGATGAAACGCAGCTGGCTAAATTTAGGCAGCAGTACATAGGTTTTGTATTTCAGTCATATAACCTTTTGGGTAATTTAACGGCTCTTGAAAATGTAACTTTGCCGTTAATATTTAAGCGTGTAGGCGTTAAAGAGCGTAAAGATAGGGCTATGGAAATGTTAAAGGCTGTAGGACTTGAGTCAAGAGCCAATCATAAACCATCACAGCTTTCAGGCGGTCAGCAGCAAAGAGTATCTATAGCCAGAGCCTTTGTTAATAATCCGGAAATTGTATTTGCTGATGAACCTACGGGAAACCTTGATACTAAAACTACATATCAAATGATGGATTTAATGATGGGACTTTCCGGAAAAAATAAGCAAACGCTTATTATTGTAACCCATGATATGGAAATTTCAGATTATGCCCAAAGAATAGTACATCTTTCTGACGGTAAGATAGAGCGCATAGATTACAATAATCAAAGCATAAAACACAGCAATGAGCTTGAAAATGCTCATAGGGAGGAAGAAAAATGATGGTTAATAAAATTAGCTTTAAAAGACTTTTAGCGTTTTTAGCTGTTTTAATTATGGCAGTTTCGGTTTCGTTAACAGCCTTTGCCGCAGATGATGACGATGAGAATAAAGAACCAGCAGGAATGCCTATTATTAATGTTATAAGCGGCAATATATACGAAATAGAGCCGGGACAGGAAACAAATATTGCTTTGAGAGTAAGGAACACAAGTACAAGCGTGGCAAAATCTGTTGTAGTTATACCAACAGTTGAAAATGCCAGTGAGAACCCTCTTAAAGTAACATTGAATGCCCAGTCAAGCAATATAGGCACAATTTCGGCAAACGGAGAAAGAACAATTAATCTTACCGTAGCAGCAGACAGAACGGCAGCTACAAAAACTTATGCCATAAATATTAAGTTCCAATTTTTAAATAACGATGGTGTTTCTTATGACAGCACATCAACTATTTATTTTAAAATTAAAAATGCATCAGGAGTACCGGTTTTCAACTTCCAGAACTATAAATTAAATCCAACTACTCTGAATGCAGGTGACAGTTCAGTATTGACATTTGAGCTTTTTAACAAAGGCCCTCTTAATTTGTATAACGCTGTTGTATCCCTTGAAAACCTTGACCCAGCAGGAGTAGGTGTTAATGGTACAAACCAGAAGAAGTTTTCAAAAATATGGGCAGGAACAAAAGAAACATTGTCCTTTAACTTAACAACAAACAGCGCTATGGAGGACGGAAGTTATCCTGTAACAGTTAAAGTTGTATTTAACGACGAAAACGGAACAGAGCATACATATGAGGAAAAATACTTTGTTTCTGTAGGCGCCGGAAGCGGTAAAAATGCTGATTTAAGAATCGAAAATGTAAAAGAACCAGGCGGTACATTTGGTGTAAACCAGAACTTTGATTTCTCATTTACAGTTAAGAATTATGGTGACGCCGTTGCAGAAAATATAAGAATTTCAGCTGCCGAATATGGCGAAGGCGGAAACATAGTGCCAAAGAGCAACAGCACATTCTCACTTAAAGAGCTTCAGCCTGGTAAATCAGCTGATTATACATTTACATTTGCTCCTACAGGCAATGCTTCAACAAGAAACTATACTGTAGAATTTAAACTTGAGTATAAAATGGGCGGCAAAGACTATACAGTAACACAGTATGCTGGAGCTAACGTTTCAAACCCTGAAAAAGATAAAGAAGAAGATGGTGACAAAAAAGAAAGCAAGCCTAAAATAATTGTAAGCGATTATAAGTGCGATCCGGTTATAGTAATGGCAGGCGAAAACTTCGACCTTACAATGACATTTTTAAATACTCACGTTGAAAAAGCTGTTAAAAATGTTAAGATGTACCTTACTATGATTGAGGAAACTTCATCTGAAAATGAAAAATCAGGAAATGTATTTACACCTGTAGACAGCAGTAATACATTCTATTATGATTCAATAGCTCCAAAAGGCACTGTAAGCAAAACTATGACTCTTTATACTGTGCCTTCAGCTCAGCCGAAAACTTATACTCTTACAGTTAATTTTGAGTATGAAGACGAAAGCGGAAATGAATATACAGCAACAGAGCTTTTGGGAATAAATGTTAAACAGGTTTCACAGATTGATACAAGCGAAATATTTGTACCTGAATCATCTGAAATAGGTATGCCTATAAGTGTATACTTTGATATTCACAATACAGGAAAGGTTGATATAAGCAATCTTAAAGTAAGCCTTGAGGGTGATATAACTACACAGAACAAGAGTACATATATAGGCAACTGCTCACCTGGCGACAGCAATTACTACGAAGGCAGTTTTTCAGTTAACAACATGGGCTTAAACAACTTTAAGCTGACTATATCTTACGATGACCCAAGCGGTGAGCAGATACAGCAGGTTAAAGAGTACACAATAAACGGTGTAGAGCCAGTTATGGATGATACCATGGGCGGCGAAATGATGCCTGATGATATGGATATGAATCAGGGTCTTAGCCTTAAAGCTAAAATAGGTATAGGCGTAGGAGCCGTTGTAGGTATAATTATACTTGTTGTAGTTTTAAAAGTAATTAAGAAAAGAAAAGACGCAAGACTTATAGCTGATGATTTAGATGACGATGATATGGAAGGAAAGGATGAAAATGAGCAGCTTTGATTTAATAAACATGGCTCTGCGTAATTTGTGGAAGCGTAAGCTGCGAACATTTCTTACTGTATTAGGTGTTATAATAGGTACTGCCTCAATAGTAGTTATGATATCTGTTGGTATAGGTATGAACGTTGGTTATAGAGAACAGATAGAGGAAATGGGCAGCCTTTATGTAATAACTGTAAATGCGCCTTATTCATCAGATAGCAAAAGTAAAGAAAAAGTACAGATTGATACTGCAAGTTTGGAGAAATTAAAAAAAATAGATGGAGTAGAGGCAGTTACTCCAGTTTTACAGGAATATTTTACATTGATAGACGGAAGAAATGTTTACGATACTTCTATAATGGGAATATTGCCTGAAACAATGGAGGCTATGGGGCTTGATGTAAGCACAGGAAGAACATTGCAAGAGGGAGACTCTATGGCAATTGTACTTAGTGCTTATGCTAAAACAGGCTTTTATAATCCAAAGCTCAGCTGGCAGTACAGATGGAATGGCTCGCAGTCTATAGAAATTGATCCGTATAACGATAAGTTCCAAATTACATACGACAATAGTTATGGAACTAAACAAATGGATAAGTCTATTAAACCTAAAAAAGTAGAGGTTGTAGGCGAAATGAAGGAAAACGGCCAAAACAGTTATTATACTGTTATGCCTTTATCTGATGTTGAAAAAATGGTTGCTGAAAGAGAGAAATATAGAAAAGCAAAAGGTGAAACAGGAAATTCAACAAAGAAAAAAGGCGTATATGACTCAGCAATGGTTAAGGCAGATGATATTAATTCAGTAGAAAGAATACAGCAAGAACTAAAAGATATGGGCTTTGAAACATATAGCCTTGTTGATTACCTTAAACAGACACAAGAAACATCTAAAATGCTTCAAATGGTTCTTGGTGCAATAGGTGCAATATCCCTTATTGTAGCTGCTATAGGTATAACAAATACTATGGTTATGAGTATTTACGAAAGAACACGTGAAATAGGTGTTATGAAGGTTATAGGTGCTACTGTTGCCGACATACGAAGGTTATTCCTTACTGAAGCCGCTTTTATAGGCTTTATGGGCGGATTAGTAGGTGTTGCCATAAGTTATGGTGTTTCTAAAATAGTTAATGTTGTAGGTGTAAGTATGGGACAGCAGACACTTTCGGTTATTCCTGTTTGGCTTGGCCTATTAGGAATAATATTTGCCACATTTGTAGGTGTAGCGGCTGGATTTTTCCCTGCTGTAAGGGCTACAAAACTCAGCGCTTTAGCCGCTATAAAAACAGAATAAAGTATGTTTTTATTTGAGTTTTAAAGCATTTAAAGCCGGTGATTTTCTGTTACTTTATGTATATGGAAAAGCACCGGTTTTTATTGTATTTATAAATATTCTGTAATATAATGGGTCTATATTATTATTAATTTTACTGAAAAGAGGTATAAAAATGAAGTATATAGTAATGCTGTGTGACGGCATGGCAGACTACCCAGTAAATGAGTTAAACGGTAAAACACCTATGATGGTTGCCGATAAAATAAATATGGATACTCTTGTTAAAAAATCCACTGTAGGTATTGTTAAAACCGTACCGGATAATATGAAGCCGGGAAGTGATGTTGCAAACCTTTCTGCTATGGGTTACGACCCTGAAAGCTGTTATACAGGCAGGTCGCCTCTTGAGGCTATGAGCATTGGCATTGATATGGCTGATGATGATATAGCTTTTAGATGCAACCTTGTTACACTTTCAGATGATGAGCCGTATGAGAATAAAACAATGGTAGACTACAGCTCTCAAGAGATAACAACAGCTGAAGCGGCTGAAATAATCAAAACAATTAACGAAAATTTAAAAGATGATGAAATTGAGTTTTATGCCGGCATAAGCTACAGACACTGTATGATTTGGCATAAAGGCCCTAATGGCCTTGGCCTTACACCACCACATGATATTTCAGACCAAAAAATAACAGAGCATTTGCCAAAAAATGAAAAGCTCCTTTCTTTAATGAAAAAAAGTTATGAAATACTTAAAGACCATCCGGTTAATAAAGAAAGAA
>CALWEX010000106.1 GCA_944377425.1 uncultured Clostridia bacterium | reverse complement strand
TCATTATTTCCGGATACATTATAAAAATTTATATTGCCGAATTTTATACTAAGGCGCTTAACATCATTAACCAAATCGCCTAAATGAATAACTGTATTAATCTTTCCGCCATAAAGTTTAATTATATCTTCGGCGTTTTGTAAATATCTGTGAGTGTCGCTTATAACTAAAACTTTCATATTATCTCCAATATCTTCTCACGCATTTGGGCTATAGCCTTTCCCCTGTGGCTTATAGCGTTTTTCTCATCTGTTGTAAGCTCAGCGGAATATTTATTAATTTCAGGTATAAAGAATATAGGGTCATAACCAAAACCGTTTGTTCCTTTTATTTCATGGCCTATAGCTCCTTCTATAGTGCCTCTTGTTGTTATTGTTCTTCCATCCGGTAAGGCAAGACATACAGCGCTTACAAAGCGCGCTGTGCGCTTTTCATCCGGCACGCCTTCAAGCATTTCAAGTATTTTTTTATTCTTAATGTCGTAAGATGTATCATGTCCTAAAAACCTTGCAGAATGTACTCCCGGCTGTTTATCCAAATAATCTATTTCAAGTCCAGAATCATCTGCTATAGCAGGCATACCGGAAAATTTCATTATCTCAACAGCTTTTTTCATTGCGTTTTCTTCAAATGTAGTACCATCTTCCACTACATCCACATCTATTCCTGCCTGAGCCATTGTTATAAGCTCTATTTTATCCATATTAAGCATTTTGATAACTTCTCTTACTTTACCTTCGTTTTTTGTGGCAAACACAATTTTCATTATAATCAGCCTTTCTTATCTTAAATCATAGTCATTGAGCATAATGCTTATAGCACTGTATATATTGTTTGCAAGCTTATTTATGTTTTCCTCGCTCTTTACTTTAGCCGCATCGTCAGGGTTAGAAATAAAGCATGTTTCAATAAGTATAGCAGGTACTGTTGTTTGGTTAAGGACAATAAGGTCTGGTCTTTCCTTAATACCCCTGTTTGTTGTACCTAAAGCATTAATTACCCAAGTAAGGGCTATTTGAGCAGCTGCTTTACTTGTAAGCTTTGAAGAAGGCGCTGATATTTCGTTAGAGTGGTTCATATACAATACCTCTGTTCCCTGCGGAGTTGAAGATGTATTGGAATTTTGATGTATCGAAACAAATAAATCTGCTACTTCATTTGCCATTTGTGCCCTGCTGGCATTTGTAGGATAACTGTCATCAAGTCTTGTAGCGTAAACTTTAATATTAGGGTCAGCTTCCAAAAGCGCATAAAGCTTCTGTACTATCTGTAAATTAACACTCTTTTCAGTTAAACCATTGCCACTGGCACCATTGTCGTTTTTACCGTGACCTGCGTCAATAACAACAATCTTGTCGTATACTTCTTTAGGTGAAACAAAAGAAATTTCAATGCTGTCTGAATATTCTTTTGTCTTAACAGCTACAATTTTATTTTCCGAAGCCTCAAAATATGTGTTTCCGTTAGAATCAAGTCCTACTTTAATTGAGCTTAAATAATCATCATTGCATTTAATAGTTCCTGTGCCAAAAAGCTCACTGTAATCACCGTCTAACGTAAGTTTATATGTTCCGCCCATATAATTATCAGTATGCGTAATATCCGAACTGCTTATATCCGAAGCATTAAGCAATGTAAGTGTATGGCTTGAAGCATTATAAGAAATATTGTCCAAAGAAGACTTTGTTATACATACCGAAGTATATCCGTTTTTCTTTATAACTTCTGCCTCTACAAGCCTGTTTACATCAGCAACTATCTGTACCGTTTTTGAGTCATACTGAGTAGTTCTTACATCTTTTATATAATTACAGTCATCTCCAGGATATGTTTCATCTAATGACGAAACCGCATTAAATACGTTTATAACTACCCTGTCAGGATTTGTAAGCATGTATGTTTCAACAGAAAGGTTTGTATCACCATATATATTTACATAGTCTGCTCCATTACTTGATGTTAAGGCTATGTTTGAAACCTGGCTTACTTTAAATGAAACTTCAATACTCTTTTTATCGCTTGAAAGATTTACACTGTAATCCGCAAGAGAGTTAAGGTCAAAAACAACCCTTGTTATTTTTGTAGGCTCTGTCTGGTTTTGAGCACTTCTTACTGCTGAAACAATAGTTGAGTTTGTTGCAGTAATATTTGTGTTGGCAATGTTCATATTTGCATTGTTTATGTCTATAACAAGACGATTGTTTTCCAGCACAAAGCTATTGTATGAACCAATAGCGCCGCTGGCATTAATTGTAAACTTTTGTTCTGCTTTTTCTGATTCCGGAACAGTTATGCTTGTTATATTAATTACCTCAGTATTAGCCGATGTATCACCGCCTGTTGACTGGCCTCCATTTGAGGAGCTTGAACCATTGTTATCTCCTGGCTCTATAGGATTTATAATAGTACCTTCACCATCAGAAGAATTTCCATTATTTTCTGTAGTTCCGCTTGAATTGTCACCGTTATTATCGCTTGTATTGTTATCTGTATTTTCATTCGGCTGCTCTGTTGCTGTTGTTGAAATAGCAACCGTTCTTGATGCGTCATCCCAACCAACTTGACAGCCTATAGCCTCTGAAACAGCCCTTACAGGTATTAATGTTCTGTCATTTACTATTTTGGCAGGTGTATCCATAGAAAAAGCCGTTCCGTTTTTTGTACCCTGATTACTGTCTATTTTAAGCACAATTAAATCAGTATTGTGCATTATATAAACTTCCTGAGTAGTCTCGTTCCAGGCTATGTCACAGCCCATGTTCTCAAATACAGCTCTTGCCGGAACCATAGTGCGCTCATTTATAATAACAGGCGGCACATCTAAGCCTGTTATAGCTTTTCCGTCTATTGTAATATGTACTTCCTCCGCACTGTATTTGTGGCTTACACCGTCATAAACCAAATCCATATTTACAACAGCACCATATATATTACTTACGGAACCTAATATAATAGATGCCGCAATAAAAGTCGAAATAATTCTTTTTATTGAAAACCGCATAATCCAAACAACCTCCTTAAAAACATGAACGATTATATCAAAAAATCGGGAGTTTGTGTTAAATTTGCAGCAAAAAGAAACAAAAAATTAACATTTGTAACTTATCTGTTAAAGTGCAATGAATTATTTATTTGCAAATGAGAATAATTAATTTGAGGTGATAAAATGATTAAACGCTGCATTAAAAAATGCCGCTTTAATAAAAACGGCATTTGTAGAAATAAAAGTATCAGTTCTTTTTACAGTTATTTTGACTATGTAACTTGTCCATATAATCAAAGTGAACACATTCGCGGTTTCAAAATAGTTTGGAAATAGTTACAAAATAGTTTAAATATTAAGCTCAAAACCTGATGCTACATCGTAAATAGGTATGTGCCTGTCAATCTCTGCTTTTGCCCTAAAAGATACACAGTGGCAAGGGTAAATATTATTTATATTTCGTTGTTCAAAATACTCTATAGTTTTAGACAGTCTTATATCATTTTCAAAAATATGAAAACCGCCTATTACGCCTTTAATTCGTTCTTGCCCTGTAACTTTAATGGCATGCTCAATAATATTGCAAATACCGCTATGCGAACATCCTGTAATTATAAATATTCCGTCAGGCATTTTATAAGCCATAGCTGTGTCTTCATAACATAAATCTTCTGGGCCATTATGTGAATCCAAAGTACCAATAGACTTGCGCTTTTCAAAATCAAAATAATCCGGTATTCGGCCTAAAAGTATTAAATTACTACTGATTTCTACTGGTTCATTGCTTATATTAAGAACACACTTTTTTTCAACTTCTGTTTGTGAAAAAGGCGCCCCTATATAATCACCGCTTTCATATTTGGGCCTGAAACAGCCTTCCAAACAATAAAGCTCTGCTTTAGACATATCATATTTTTTGCTTAAAAACTCAAATCCGTTAGTATGGTCGTTATGCCCATGAGAAAACACAATTTTATTTATTTTAGATAAATCAATATTCATTTTTTCCGCATTGCGCATGAATATATCTGTATAGCCAGTATCAAAAAGTATTCTGTCGTTTTTATTCTCAATATAAAAGCTTAAAGCCGGTTCACCCATAAAATAATTGTGGTCAATATATGTATTATTATCTACAAGAACTTTAAGACGCATTTATGTGCCTCCTTTATATCTTATATATTACAAATCTAATTATAAAATAAAAAACTTATAATTAAAAGTTCTTTAACACTATTTAATTATTGTAAACCATATTATTAAGATAATCAAATAATTTATACTACAGCAAAACAGAAAAAAGGTCTATCAAATTATTGATAGACCTTAAAAGGCGTCGGCCGGATTTGAACCGGCGGATAGAGGTGTTGCAGACCTTTGCCTTACCACTTGGCTACGACGCCAGATATTAAATTAGAATGACTCGACCGGGAATCGAACCCGGGTTACAGCCGTGAAAGGGCCGTGTCTTAACCGCTTGACCACCGAGCCTAAATAATACCTCCCCGAGTAGGATTCGAACCTACGACCCACCGGTTAACAGCCGGTTGCTCTACCGCTGAGCTATCGAGGATTATTTTTTGATTCCGGCAGCCACCTACTTTCCCGGGCCGTCTCCAGCCAAGTATCATCAGCCGATTGCGTCTTAACCTTCGTGTTCGGAATGGGTACGGGTGTGTCCCACAACCGCATCACTACCGGAAATCTTCCTCTCTGCACCTTCAAAACTGAATAAA
>CALWEX010000105.1 GCA_944377425.1 uncultured Clostridia bacterium | reverse complement strand
TACAACAATAGTCGTATTAAGACAAAGCTAAAGGGCTTGTCACCTGCTCTTTACAGGAAACAAGCCCTTATGGCTTCTTGAACAATTTTTACTTCAAAATATTGTCTAACTTTTTGGGTTCATTTCAGTTAAACTGGTGGCTTTTTATTGCTTAAATGCACAAAAAATCCTAAAGCCATAAAGCTTTAGGATTTTTTATATTTATTTACCTGCTATATAATTTATAAACTGCTGCGCCGTTCTGCCGGATATTCCGCCATGGCGTAATTCCCACTTATTGGCCTCTGCCAAAAGCTCCTCTTTGCTTAATTTAATATCAGGATATCTCTTTGCTATACCTTCTACAATGTTATAATATTCCTGTCTGTTTGGATTTGAATAATTTATTAATACTCCAAACCTGCTGGAGAGTGAGAGTTTTTCCTCAACAGTATCTGAACGGTGTATCTCACCATTATACTCCATATCATTTCTGTCATTCCATGTTTCCTTAATTAAATGCCGTCTGTTGGATGTGGCGTAAATAAGTATATTATCCGGTCTTGTTTCAACACCGCCTTCAATTACGGCTTTAAGGAATTTATACTCCACTTCATCGGCCTCAAATGAAAGGTCGTCTATGTAAATAATAAAGCGATAATTTCGGTTTTTAATCTGAGCTATAACATTAGACAAGTCCCTAAACTGGTATTTGTAAATCTCAATCATCCTAAGACCCTTGTCGTAATACTCGTTAATAAGAGCCTTAACGCTTGTAGACTTACCAGTGCCGCTGTCGCCATAAAGAAGCACATTATTGGCACTCTTTCCGTTTACAAATGCCTCTGTGTTCTCTCTAAGCTTTTGCTTTTGATTTTCGTAGCCTATAATATCACAAAGCTTGGTTTTATCAGCGTTGTTTATAGCCATAAATTTAACTGCGCCATTTTCGTTCTTAATTCTAAAAGCCTTATTAATGCCGAAAATACCTGTGCCATACTCCTTATAAAAGCCTGTAATAATTTTGAAAATATCGTTTTCATCAGCGGCCTGCTCTATTTTTTGGCTTATATCACGCACCACTTGGCTTACAGCCTTGTTATAAACGTTTTCCCTTTTGGATATAGCAGTATAATTTGTTATAATACTGAAGCAGTCAATGCCTAAATCATTTTCAAGGGGTTTAAAGTCAAAATCGAATATGCGTTTAAAAACTTTATAGTCATTTTTAGCCAGTATATTAACACTGCCGTCACCTGGGCCCAATCTTTCACATGTAAGAGAGAAAGAGTTTTCATTTGTCATAATTAAATAAGCTATATAATTATGCCAAAGATTTCCGTCAAACCCCAGCTCAGTTGAAACATCCAAAAGTTTTTTAATCTCAGTATATACACGGTGTATAAGCTCATTTTTATTTTCAAAACCGTTTTTCCAGTCTTTGTAAATATCGCAAATACCCATAAAAACGGAGTCTTTGTCTATATTGCTGTAGAGCAACAGTTTTAAATATTCGTCATACATAAGCCTTTCCTTTCCGTACAGTTAAATGTACATGTTTTGGCTTTATTATACAATAACGTCTTTTATGTATCAAACAGAAATATCAGTTTGAAGCGTTATCAAGGTTTGTATCGTTTTTCCATAACATCTGGTCACGAAGCTGTTTTCCAACTACTTCCATCTGGTGCTTAGCTAACATATCGCGTTTTGAGTTAAAGAAGCAGCGTCCGTTCTTGTTTTCAGCAATCCATCTTCCAGCAAATGTACCGTCCTGAATGTCTTTAAGTACAGCTTTCATATTTGCTTTTGTCTGCTCATAAGGAATTACTCTTGAGCCTGAGCAATATTCGCCAAACTCAGCTGTATCTGAAATTGAGTAGTTCATGGCAGCTATACCGCCTTTGTTAATAAGGTCTACAATAAGCTTCATCTCATGAATACACTCAAAGTAAGCGTTTTCCGGCTCATAACCAGCCTCAACAAGAGTTTCATAACCGCATTTCATAAGCTCTACAATACCGCCGCAAAGAACAGCCTGCTCACCAAAAAGGTCTGTTTCTGTTTCGTCATGCATTGTTGTTTCCATAATGCCCGCACGTGCGCCGCCGATACCTGCGATATAAGCTAAAGCAATATCATACGCCTTACCGGAAGCATTCTGCTCAACTGCTACAAGGCAAGGAACGCCTTTACCTACATTATAAAGTGAACGAACTGTGTGACCAGGACCCTTAGGAGCTGCCATAAATACGTCTACATTTGCAGGAGGTACAATCTGTTTGTATCTGATGTTAAAGCCATGAGCAAAAGCAATAGCTTTTCCTTCTGTAAGGTATGGAGCTATTTCATTTTTATAAACTTCAGCCTGTCTTTCATCGTTAATAAGTATCATTATAATATCTGCCTTCTGAGCTGCCTCAGCAACAGTCATTACCTCAAAACCGTCTTTTTCAGCTACTGGCCAGCTTTTGCCGCCTTTACGAAGGCCTATAATAACGTCACAGCCTGAATCTCTTAAGTTAAGAGCATGGGCATGACCCTGTGAGCCGTAACCAATAATTGCTATTTTTTTACCGTTTAACTTGTTTAAATCGCAGTCCTTCTCATAATACATCTTAGCCATTTTACATTTCTCCTTTTCATCTTTTAATTAATAAGTCTTTTTAAATTTATATAATCGGCTTAGCCTGTAGCTTTTTTGCCGAATTAAAAACAAAATCAACAAGCAATAGCCTCTTTAATATCGTAAAGTCTGTTAAGCTGTCTTAAAATTTGCTCTTTTTTATTTGTTTCTCCTGATGCTGTTATGCCAATACTTGCTGTGTTTTCGGAATTAACCTGATAGTTAAAAGCCATTATCTCAAAACCTCTTTTATGAAGCTCTGCTGTTATTCTTAAAATTAAATCCCCTGCGTTGTTAGCTGTTAAATAAATTTTAAATGTATCCATAATGCAGTCCCCCTAATACTTATTACTTTTATTAATCCTTCTCTTAATACCTTCTTATTATTTATCTCATTAAATCTTCTATTGTTCCATTTGGCGGTATCATAGGCAGAGCGTTTTCTTTTTCTGATATATAACAATCAATTACCGCCGGGCCTGTGCTGTTTTCAGAGTCTTTATATGCCTTTATAAGCTCATCTATATTTTTAGCACTGTAGCCTTTAGCTCCCATAGCTTTTGCCAAAAGTGCAAAATCTGTTTTTCTCTCTAACTCTGTTGAAAACCGCCTTCCGTCGCAGAAACAATCCTGAAGCTGTCTTATCATTCCCAACCCGCCATTATTAAGAACAATTACTGTAACCGGTATATTATTTCTTACTGCTGTTGTAACCTCGTTAAAGTTCATACAGAAACTTCCGTCACCGGTAAAAAGCACCGACCTTCTTTTGGTTGCCACTCCCGCGCCTATGGCAGCACCCATACCGTAGCCCATTGTTCCAAAACCGCCTGATGTAAGATGTGTTTTAGGCTTTTTAAAGTTATAATATTTTGATACCCACATTTGGTGCTGGCCTACATCTGTAGCAACTGGTGTATATTCATTTGTTAAACTATTTACAGTTTCTATTATTTTTTTAGGTGTAAAACTTTCTGTTTCTTTAACCTCAAATTCCTTTTTAAATTCTTCTATTTCTTTGTCCCATTGAGGGTGATTGTTCTCTTTTATATTTAATGCTATATACTCAAGAGCTTTTTTTAAGTTACCGCCTATTTGTAAATGAGCATTTATTACTTTGCCAAGCTCTGCACTATCTATGTCGATATGAATTACTTTTGCATTTTGAGCAAATTTCTCGCGTCTGCCTGTGCCCCTGTCGGAAAACCTTACTCCAGCGGCTACAATTAAATCTGCCTTTGAAATAGCTTTTGATGCTGCCATTCTGCCGTAGAGCCCTGCCATACCTAAATATTTAGGGTGTGTATTGCTCATAGCAGATATTCCCATCATTGTAAAAGCTGCATAAGCCCCTGATTTTTCGCAAATTGTTTTAATAAACTCCGATGCTTCGCAGTTAACAACTCCACCGCCGCAGTAAATTACTGGCCTTTGGGAATTATTTATCATTTCAACTGCTTCATAAAGGCTTTTTTCATCTGCCATATTTTCTTCAAAATCAATGTTTTTTTCTTTAAGCGGCTCAAACTCACATGTTTCTTTTTGTATATCACTAGGAATATCTATAAGTACCGGTCCAGGCCTTCCGCTTTTTGCTATATAAAAAGCCTGACGCATTGTATCAGCAATCTTTTTAACATCCTTTATAAAAAAACTGTGCTTTGTAGCTGCCAAAGTAAGGCTTGCCGTATCTATTTCCTGAAAGCTGTCCGTTCCCACACTTTTTATGGGGACACTTCCTGTTATAGCTATAACAGGAACCGAATCGGCAAAGGCTGTAGCCAAGCCAGTTATGGTATTTGTAGCTCCTGGTCCAGAAGTAGCTAATAAAACACCAACTTTATTTCCTACTCTTGAATAACCGTCTGCGGCATGTGAAGCACCTTGCTCATGCGCTGTAAGGATATGCTTTATGCCTTTTTTGTTTTCAGCTAATTTATCATATAAACTTAGCACGTTGCCTCCCGGATAGCCAAAGACTGTGTCAACACCCTCTTCAGCTAAAATTTCAATTACTATCTCACTTCCTGTCAGCAGCATTTGCTTCGCCTCCCGCCTGATAAAAAATAAATAAAAAAAGCTGTGCAGTTATTCACTGCACAGCCTAAAAATCTAATTTAAGAGTTTTATAAAACTCCTCCTACATAAGCCGTATTATTCAGCGAATAACTATTTTGGGTAACACAAAGGACCTTATCCACTAGGATAAGGCTGACGAGGAGGACGAGATTAAGTTTTGAATTACATTTTGAACTAATTATTGAACTATAATTTGCACTAAACATACTACATACCTCCTTCACTGAAAATACTAAAAAATTTATTGGTGTTATTTTATTACCCTCATGTATAAAAGTCAATACAAAAAAGCCCAATAAATTTATTTTGTAAAATTGTTCTAATTTCAGTGCACTTTATTGTGCTAAAACACATACAAATTAAACAATATAATTTTCAGGTTGTCAGACCGATATTATTTAAAATAATCATATAAAACTCTTTTAAAGTAGTTTTTAAACTATTTTTAGTTATAAATCAACTTATTTAAATTACATTTAGTAAAATCAATACTATAATTTTAATCTTTTTTAATAAAAATACTTTATAAACAGTGTTTTCAGTTAAATTAATTGAATGTATATACTATTAGGCTCTAAAGTTGTCATACAACTTTACACTGTTTTAAACAACTTTTTTATACTTAATTAAACTAAAAAAACGGCTCCGACATATAATTCGGAACCGTAAATAAATTAAATTTTATTATTTTTCCATGAACATTTTAGTCAGTTCAGGACCATTAGGAACATAAAGACCGGTTTCTTTAGCGCTTTCCTCATCAAATGAATCAACGCCCTCTGCCGGTTTATTGCTTCTATAAATCATAAAAGGTACAGCGTCCCTTGCGTGTGTTTTAGTAATTATAGGTGTAGGGTGGTCCGGCATAACAAGTATTGTAAAGTCCTCACCGGCATTTTTAAGGCCTTCTGTAAGAGGTCCTATAATATCCCTGTCTATAAGCTCAATGGATTTAATTTTATTTTCTATTTCCCCTCTGTGTCCGCACTCGTCAGGAGCTTCAACATGGATATAAACATAATCCTTGCCGTCTAAAAGTGCTTTAAGAGCAGCTTTGCCCTTATTTGCAAAGTTTGTAGTAATATTGCCTGTAGCACCTTCAACATTAATTACGTCAAGTCCGGCTGTTATACCAATGCCTTTTATAAGGTCAACAGCAGATATAGCGGCGCCGTTAAGACCAAATTTTTCTTTAAAATTAGGTATAGCCGGTCTTGTGCCTTCACCCCAGAGCCAAATTGAGTTTGCTGGATTAAGGCCTTTTTTAATTCTTTCTTTATTAACCGGATGGTCTTTAAGTATTTCATAACTTTTTTTCATTAAAGAAAGGAGCTTTTCATTTTTTGGCAAATGCTCTGTTATTTTTTGGTCTGAAATATCATGTGGTGGTGTAAG
>CALWEX010000104.1 GCA_944377425.1 uncultured Clostridia bacterium | reverse complement strand
CAGGTATTGAATCCTTAGGCGTATTTGTGGCGGCGCTTTTTGTAGCAGCTTTTTCAAGAGTATGCTCTCATAAGTTTGATATGCCTTTTACACTTTTCTTTGTGCCTTCGGTTATACCCCTTGTACCAGGTTCACAGATGTATAACATAATGAAAGGCATACTGCAAAACGACATGTACTATGCCTTTTTGCAAACAGTTAAAGCCCTTAAATTTGCTGGGCTTATAATGGCATCCTTTATTATAATTTTCCTTCTTCCGCCTGCGTTTTTCTTTTTTAAACACAGCCGGAGCAACGACTCATATAAATAAGTACAAAAAACCGCTTCCTATACTAAGAAGCGGTTTTTTTTAGCTTTAATACTTTTCAGGGAAGAAAATCCTTCCTATTTTATCATCAACAGGCTTTCCTATATTGGCACCTATTATAAAACATATAAGGCCTACTACAATACCTACTATAATATTATGGAAAGCACCTATTGTTATGCCTGTTATATATACAAATATATACGAGCCAAGGCCACCTATTATGCACCAAAGAGCACCGGAACGGTTTGCCTTCTTCCAGAAAAGCCCCAGAAGGAAAATCCAGAAGAACGCCGCCTGAAGTCCGCCGAAAGCAAACATATTAATCCAAACTATAATATCCGGCGGATTAATTGAAAGCACAACAGCTACTATGCCCATAATACCTGTCATTCCTATAGATATTTTACCTACGAATTTCTGATTAACTTTCTCTTTTTTAGCTTCCTTATGGTGAAGGTAAATATCCTTAACTATAGCAGATGAGCCTGCAATAAGAAGTGATGAAATTGTAGACATTGTAGCCGCAAGAGGGCCTATTATTGTTAAGCCTGCAAGCACTGGGTGCATATACTGTGAAATAAGTGTAGGCACAACAGTATCTGTTGATGCGCCTTCTGGAATAGAAAGAAGTACGCCTCTTGAAAGTACACCTAAAAGGTGCATACCTACCATCATGGCACCAACAACTATTGTACCGTACATCATGGCTCTATGAACGGATTTTGTATCTTTATACGCAAGGCACCTTACATTTGTTTGCGGAAGGCCTATTGTGCATACACCGCAGAGCATCCACTGAGTTATAAAAAGCTGAACTGGTATTGAATTATAAGCCGTAGGGGCTACCATGTCAAAACCTTGGCCAGTTGTACGCGCAGTTTCTGATGCCTCATTTATTGTAGCCATAATATTGGCAAGTCCGCCGCCTTTTGTAATAATGGCATAAGCCAAACAAAACATACCTATAAGCATCATAACCGCACAAGCGGTATCTGTAATGGCAACAGCATTAAAACCGCCTACAGTTGTATAAAGAACAACTACTATAGCAAAAATTATAAGTCCTGCTTCATAGCTAAGGCCTGTAGCTGCTGAGAATATTTGTGCTCCGCCTACAAACTGGCCTATCATCTGTGTTGTAAAAAACACTATAATAACAACTGCAGATATAGTAGCTAATAAATCCGACTGATACCTGTTTCTTATAATATCTACTGCCGTAACGGAATCTGTTTTACGGCCTACAACAGCCATTTTCTTACCTAATATTCCAAGCACAAGAAATGCTGCCACAACCTGTGTTGACGCATAATAAACCCAGCCGAAGCCCTTTTGCCACGCAACACCAGGGCCTGAAAGGAAAGAACTAACAGAGCTATATGTAGCAACAAGAGTCATGGCAAGAACAAAACCGCCAAGGCTTCTGCCGCCTATATAATAATCTTTTGAATAGTTTTCGGCTCTGGCATCGGAAGAACGTTTTTGTATATAAAATCCCATGCCCATAAGCACAACAAAGAAAATTACAACCGGTGCAAGCATCATAAAAGAATTACTCATCTGCCTCCTCCTTTCCTGCGCCACTTGAAGCGGAAATGTCATCATCATCTAAGTCAAAATCTTTAAAAACACCCTTTATTAAGTATGCCACAAGAACTATGGAGAGTATCCATGAGCCAAAACAGCTTAACACAAACCATGCCGGCATACCAAAAATTGTAAAGCCGGAACCAAAAGCGCCGTATACCCCAAAGCCAGCTACCCACCAGAATATAATTACTATGGCGGCTACTATCCATGTGGCTTTAGCCTCTTTGTTCATTTGAACAAATTTTTCTTTATAGCTCATTTTATTCATTTATGTCCCTCCTTTAAAAGCAGAACAATAACATACATAAAAGCCGTTATCAGCTTATATTTAATTAAACGAGTCTTTTGCACACTCTCTTAAATAGCATATTTCGCCGTCTATCATTGTTAAATCAACATTAACCTTATATAAATCAAATTTATCCATAGCCAATATATCCCTGTCTAGTACAATAATATCGGCAAGCTTGCCTACTTCAATGCTTCCTTTTATGTTCTCCTCAAATGAGGCATATGCTCCGTTAAGTGTAGCTATTCTTACGGCCTCTAAAACAGACACAGCCTGTGTTGTGTCGCACTGAATATTTCTTACTCTGTCGTAACGGTTTACAGCACCGTCTATACACTCAAAACCAAAAGGACCTGAAGGCGAATCACTTTGAAGTGAGCATTTTACTCCTGCCTGAAGCATACTCTTAACAGCGCCGAAGTATTTATTTCTCTTGCCATAAAATCTCATATAGTTTCCGCCGTTTTTAGCTACTATTCCAGCATTAACCGACGGACAAATATTCATTTTAGCCATTCGGTCTATCAAATCCTGGTCAACTAAAGTACAATGCTCTATTCTATGGCGTAAATCCGGTCTTGGATTATATTTAAATGCTTTTTCATAGCCTTCCACCATAAACTCAACTGCACCATCGCCTATAGCATGGGCTGTACCTTGACACTCTGCATCGTTAATCATTTTAAGGTAGTCGGCAACTTCTTCTCTTTCCCAGCCTTTTTCCCTAAGCATTGTAGGGTCATGGTCATAAGGCTCTCTTGTATAGCAGGAAGGTCCGCTGGAGCCTCCATCTATCATAAACTTACAAGGCCCAATTCTGAAATACTCATCTCCAAGGCCAGTCTGAAAACCAAGAGCAAGGAAGTGTGCGTTATCTTCTTTTGAAAACGGTTTGCCGTAAATACTATGTAAAGCCATATAAACACGTGGTTTAAACTTTCTTTGCCTGCACAATTTCTGCATTGTATGGTAAGATGGTTTGTCACATGCGCCCATATCGTGTATTGAAGTAAGACCTTTTTCAAGCAGCTCCTCATTTGAAAGCATAGCAGCTATTTCCATATTTTCCTGTGTATAGCCCACCTTACTCCATACAAGAAAATGGGTATGTCCGTAAACCATGCCTGTAAGCTTACCGTTTTTAACTTCAACTTCGTTTTCAGGATATTTTGAAGCATCCTCAGCTGCATAAACACCTATTGTTTCAAGAGCCTTTGAGTTATACATGCTCTTGTGTCCGGCTCCTTCCATACAGTGCACAGGGTTATTAGGCGCTACTGCATCCAATTCTTCTATTGTAGGGTCTCTGTTTTCTTTAAGAAGTGACGGTTCATAGCCCCACATTGAAATCCATTCCCCTGGTTTTTTTAGCTTAATTGCTGAACGTATCTTTTCTAATATTTCCTCAACAGATGTGGCATTATTACCAAAAAGGCTTATTATAGGCGAGTTTAAATCCGGCCGTATAAGCCCCATAAGTATAGGGTGAATATGTGTATCTATTAAGCCCGGCATTAATGTCCTGCCTTTAAGGTCATAAACTGCCGTTTTTTCGTCTATTATTTTTACAATATCCTCGTCAGAGCCTACAAAAACTATTTTGTTGTTTTTAATTCCTACTGCTTGGCATATATCGTTATTATCATTAACAGTAATAACTTTTCCGTTTTTAAAAGCTATGTCAAGATATGAAAAATCAAAATCCATTTCCGTCCCTCCTTATAAAAAATTTTAACGTTATTGTTCTTATTACTATATATTTTTTCATTGTGAAAGTCAATAATAAAAAATATATGTTTTACACACTTTATTTAATATTTATTTAATTTATTTATTAATATTTATCAATAAATATAACCTAGTTAAATATTTAATTATAATTTATATCCTAATAATTATATATATGGAGCCAAAAACATGTACTATGCATATAAATGTTTTTAAGATATTTAATTATTCAGCTAAAATATAACCCTTTAAACTACAGCATAATTCTTGTGTATACAAAATTATTTTTTAAAAGCCTAACAGTCACCTATTATTTTAGCTGAGTTAATGTTACTTTTTAGCCTTTAAAGCAACAAAAAAGCCTTAAACTCAAAATATTTTTTGCACAAAATCAATGAGTTTAAGACTTAAATTTAAAATTTGTATTGATATTTTAAATACAGTTTTCTTAAATGTTTATTTATATTAAAATTTTAACGTTCTTTACATAACCTATTTACTATAAATCGTGAAGAAAATGCCGCACATATTCCTAGTACCACTCCCGCTAAAACATCTGTTGGGAAATGCACAAAAAGATACAATCTTGAAAAACCTATTAAAAACGCAAGTATAAGGGCTGTTGTGCCAGCTTTTTTGTAATACAAAAATATACTTGCTGCCGCAGCAAATGACGCAAATGTATGACCTGAAGGAAAAGAATAGTCTTTAGGCACAGATATAAGCAAATTTATTGTTTCATCTATCCAGCATGGTCTTGGGCGAGCCACTATATTTTTAAGCAGTATATTACCTATTATAAGAGAGAATAAAAGAGCAATAAGAACTGTTAAACCGCACTTTCTTGTTTGTTTAAACAAAAGAATGGTTACGCCCACCAGTATCCAAAATATGCCCTTTGTACCCATATGAGTAATAACAACCATAATTTTATCTAAAATTTCACAGTGAAACTGATTAATAAAATATAGAATTTGAAAATCCATTTAAAACCTCCGCTCAGACTGTTTTTAAATGAGATTACCATTTAATTAATATAAAAGCAAATTAAAATTAATTAAAAATATGTCTTATTTTTCAAATTGATTATAACCAGCAATTAAAAATTAAATGCACAAATAAAATGAAATCCCTCGGAAATATTTCATCCAAGGGATTAAAAAATAGGGTAATATTATTAAATAAGAGTTTTAAATTTTAGTAAGAGTAAAAAATATTTAAGGGTTTTTAAATTTACTGAGCTGGATACTGAGCTATTATTTCCTCAACCTGAGAATATATGTCAGGTGATACACAGCCTGCTTCATCTTTTACAAACTCATCATATATTGACTTTGTAGCGTCTTGGAAAGGTGCTTTTTCTGGCTCGTTAACTTCCATGCCAGCTTCTACAAGAGATTCAAGACCTGTTACGTTTTGCTCGTCAATCTGCTCTCTCTGGTAAGGTGTTGCCTCAGCAGCTGCCTCTGTAACTGCTGTTTGGTACTCAGCAGGCAGAGTATCATAATAATCTTTTGAAATGAAAACAGGCGCCGGGCTAAAAAGATGGCCTGTCATTGATATGTATTTCTGTACCTCACCAAATTTATTTGTTTCTATAATAGGCACAGGATTTTCCTGAGCATCTATTGTTCCCTGCTGAAGGGCTGTAAACACATCACCCATAGCCATAGGTGTAGGGTCTGCACCCATTACTCTAAAAGCTTCCATGTGAATTTGGTTTTCCATTGTTCTTATTTTAATGCCCTTAAGGTCATCAGGAGAATTAATAGGTTTTACATTGTTTGTTACATTTCTGAATCCGTTTTCAAACCATGCAAGGCCTTTAATTCCTTGGTCTTCTACAGAGTTTAATATTTCTGTTCCTATTTCGCTATCCATAACGGCTCTGGCCTGCTCAACTGTTTCAAATATAAAAGGAAGGTCAAATACTAAAAATGTATCTGTAAAGCCTGAAAGAGGCGCTGTTGAAACGCATGTTACCTGAACTGAGCCCAGCTGAAGACCTTCTACAAGGTCTCTTTCGTTGCCAAGCTGTGAATTACCAAATACGTCAAGAGTAACTGCGCCGTTTGTCTTTTCGTTTACCAGCTCACTCATTTTTATAAGACCAAGATTATATGGGTGCTGGTCTGGTGTTGTTGTTCCTGCAATCATGGCATATTCTGCACTGCCACCTTCAGCAGATGCGCTGCTTGCTGACGATGCAGAAGACGCACTGCCTGCTGAGGAAGCATCTCCACCTGAAGAGCAGCCTGCCAAAACTGCCGCAGTTAAAGACACTGCCATTAAAATAGATAATACTTTCTTTTTCATAAAAACTCCCCTTTTCAATTTCTTTTATGCACCTACACACAACAGTAAAAATAAATTTATATTTTTATAATGCTTTAATGAATTATTTCAGTCATTTCTTAACACTGTTTCCGTAAGCAGGGTTATAATATCATCACGTTTAAGCACATGTCAACGAATATGGCCAATATCTAACCGTTACATAATATTTTAAAAAATTAGAGAGTTTTTTTAATTTTAAAGCTGTAATAACGTACTCAAAAATTTTAATAATAAATGAAATTTTAATCTTTTAAATAAAATATTCAGACTTTTATATAAATTCTATTTCTTTTTTAATTAATTAAACAGTAAAATAGCACAATTAAAATTCAGCTAATTAGCAAAATCGCATAAAGCTCAATTTATGGCTCTAATGTTTGTGCAACAAGCCTTAGCATTTAGCGTTTTATACAAACATTCATTTTATTATGCCAGCTTTAGTGTAATATACAGCAGTTTTTGCAGCCAAGTATCAAAATAACCAGCTTTT
Source organism: uncultured Clostridia bacterium (assembly GCA_944377425.1). Classification (GTDB taxonomy): domain Bacteria; phylum Bacillota; class Clostridia; order Lachnospirales; family Anaerotignaceae; genus Neoanaerotignum_A. Next base: position 10,927 of record CALWEX010000104.1, on the reverse strand, counting down.
GCCCATAAAAATTATATAAAATAACCCCTTAAAAAATCCGTTTAAAATCCATTTTTTAATGTTTAATACATCACATTTAAAAAGTATAAAAAATAACTGTTTAAAAAGTTTTACTTATATTATAAAATGTATATTAAAATTCAATATAAGGAGATTTTAAAAATGGAAAACAGTAAAATAGAAAAAGCCGGTGAAAACCATTATAACGGATATAACTGTGCCCAAGCCTTAGCCTGTGCTTTCAGCGATGAAGTTGGCATGGACGAAAAAACAATATTTAATCTTACAAGTGGCCTTGGAGTAGGCATGGGCAACATGGAAGGCAGCTGCGGAGCTGTAAGTGCCGCTGTAATGATTGCCGGCATGAAAGCTCAGCAGGCTGGTTTAAGCAAAAAAGATACTTTTAAACTTTGCTCTGCCATTACAAAAGAGTTTATGAACAAAAATAAATCAGTTGTATGCAAAGACTTAAAAGGTATTCAAACAGGAACCGTTTTAAGAGACTGCCACGGCTGTGTTCTTGACGCCGCTCAGATACTAGAAGAAAAAATTTCAAATATTTAATGTAAAAAAGGCTTCGGTTATAAACCGAAGCCTTTTAGTTTAAAAGGATTAAAATAAGGGTAAAAATCCTTTTAGGAGACTTATATAAATGATTTTTAATTAATTACTGTGCTGGATGCTGAGCAACTATTTCTTCAACCTGTGAATAGATGTCAGGTGAAACCATACCAGCGCCGTCTTTGATGTACTCATCATAGATAGGAGCTGTAGCTTCCTGGAATGGAGCTTTCTCTGGCTCGTTTACTTCCATACCGTTTGTCTGAAGTGATTCAAGACCTGATACGTTCTGCTCGTCAATCTGCTCTCTCTGGTAAGGTGTTGCTTCAGCAGCTGCCTCTGTAACTGCTGTCTGATATTCAGCTGGAAGAGTATCATAGTAATCTTTAGCTATAAATACAGGAGCTGGGCTGAAGAGATGTCCTGTCATAGAGATGTATTTCTGTACTTCATAGAATTTGTTTGTTTCGATAATTGGAACTGGGTTTTCCTGTGCGTCGATTGTTCCCTGCTGAAGAGCTGTGAATACGTCGCCCATTGCCATAGGTGTAGGGTCAGAACCCATGATCTGGAATGCAGCCATGTGCATCTGGTTTTCCATTGTTCTAATCTTAATACCTTTTAAGTCTTCTGGAACAGTAATTGGTTTTACGTTGTTTGTTACGTTTCTGAAACCGTTTTCAAACCACGCAAGACCTTTTAAGCCCTGTTCTTCAACTGAGTTAAGTATCTGTGTACCTACTTCGCTGTCCATAACGGCTCTAGCCTGCTCAGATGTTTCAAAAATGAATGGAAGGTCGAATACTAAAAATGCATCTGTAAAGCCTGCAAGAGGAGCTGTAGAAACGCATGTTACCTGAACTGAACCAAGCTGAAGGCCTTCGATAAGGTCTCTCTCACTACCAAGCTGTGAGTTACCAAATACGTCAAGAGTTACAGCGCCGTTTGTCTTTTCGCTTAAAAGCTCGCCCATTTTAACAAGACCTAAGTTGTAAGGATGAGCATCTGGTGTTGTTGTACCAGAAATCATGGCATACTCTGCCTCGCCAGTAGCTGCTGCAGATGTTGAAGCTGCTGCTGAAGCTGAGCCTGAAGCTGCTGCAGATGCTGAACCTGATGTTGTTCCGCTTGAACCACATCCTGCAAATGCAACAACAGCCATTGATGCTGCTAATAATACAGATAAAACTCTCTTTTTCATAATAATCCCCCTTGATTAATAAAAATGTATTAATTTAATGTTATTTAATTAACATTTACCCTCAAAATTGCTTTGGTATTGAAATTAAGTGAGCCATTTTACTGGTATAGCGGTCAGTCCTTTAATGCCGAACGGAAAACATTTTATGTAAAAATTAACTGTTAAAAACAGATATGTTCTTTTTTGTATACAGTATTCACCCTCGGACATGCAGTTGTATGATAACACAAAGATGTTGAACTGTCAATAATTTGTCAATTATTAAAATACTAGCTTAAATTTGGGATAAACCACTAATTTTATGTAAATATGGTACATTATTTTATATTTATTAAATCTATTTAAAATAAATTTTTAGTGCTGTTATATTTAGTTTTCGCAATTTTAACATAAGAAGTGATAAAACAATAAATATTTTATACAAAATTTAGTTTTTTTATATTTTATCAATATTTTCACATAGCAAATAAATATTGACATTAAACACTAAAAAGTACTTAATTTAACACAATTTACAAAATTTAATAAACTTGTAATACACACATCTGCTTTAGTATGTTAAAATAAAATGAATAATGTTATTTAATTTATAAACACAATTATAAGGGGGCAAAATTATGAAATTTTTTAAAAAAGCAATGGCACTGGCAATGTGCGCATGCATGAGTATATCATCATATACTTTTGTAATGGCACAGGACGCACAGGAAAGCGCAGCAGGTGTTTATATTAACGGCAAACAACTTGAAGGAGTTGAACCTATTGTTAAAGATAACCGCGCTTATGTTCCTGTAAGAAGCATATTTGAATCTTTAGGTGCTGCTGTAGAATATTCAGCATCAGCTAAAACAGTAACAGCTATAGACGGTGATACAAGCGTTACATTTGCTGTTGGCGGAGATGAAATTTCCATTACAGAAAATGGTGCTCTTAACAAAATCACAACTGACGCTCCTTCATTTATAAGCGGCGATACAGTTTATGTTCCTGTAAGATTTGCAGCTGAAGCTTTTGACTGCTCTGTAGGCTGGGACAGCGAAAACAGTGCTGTAATAATTATTGACAAAGACAAGTTTATAGCAGATAACGGCGGTTCATTTGAATTAGCTAACCAGATTATGGCTTTTGCTAACCAGTCAGCAGACCAGAGCCAGAAGATTTCCGGCACAATTAATTTTAACATGTCAGTTAGTGACGGTTCACAGGATATATCCCTTTCAGGCGACGTTCAGCTTAACGGTGTTGCAAACGCTACAGACGCAGACCTTGCATGCGCTATTAATTTGAATGAAAGAGATTTTGAAAAAATAGTGGACTTGATTACAGAAGGCCTTGCAGATGAGGACAAAGCAACTGTAGAAGAAAAGGCCGCAATGTTCAAAAACATGACTTTTGACTTTATAGTTGACGGCGAAAACTTTATTTTCTATCTTAAGTCAAACTTATTTGAATCATTAGGTCTTCCAGCCGACACATGGGTTAAACTTGATATAGCAGAAATATACAGCCAGATGGGAATTGACAACGTTGAAAACTTAATAACTCAGAGCAATGATATGTCTTTTGAAGACCAGATGCTCTTATGCCTTGATATGATTCCTATGGACAATGTATATGAGGCAAACGTAATGATTGAAACTTATGCTTCAATGATGAATATGTTCTCTGACAACGCATTTAAAAAGACAGATAGCGGATATGTTTCATCTACAACAACAGAAATTGCACAGGGTTCATACCTTACAATGCAGTATGTTGTTTCAACAGACACATTAGACAATATAACAGGTTTTGGCATTAAATTAATAGCTTCACAAAACGGCACTGTTGTAACATCAATGGACATTAATGCAACAGCAGATACAGCAACAATTAAAATGGATATGGGTCTTGAGGGAGTATTTAGTTTTACAGCAGATGGCACAATAAAATCTGAGCCTACAGATGAAACAATTATTACAGAGCCTGAAAGCGAAAACGTTCTTGACCTTGTAGACCTTATAGGTATGCCTGTTTATAGTGGTGATTTAGGCCTTGAGGTATCTCCTGACCAGAGCATAGATGTTACTGAAGAACCAGCTGAAGAAATAACAGAAGAAGCTGTTGAGGAACCTGCTGCTGAAACAACTACTGATGAAGCTGCTGAACAGCCTACAGAAGAAGCTGTTGAGGAGCCTGCTACTGAAACAACTACAGATACAACAGCTGATACAGCAGCATAAAATTTTTAAAATATAATAAGCTATAATTTAACACAAAAAAGCACGAAATACTTATAAATTGTATTTCGTGCTTTTTTAAATAGTATTTTTAATATGCTGATATTGCGTAATTAAAACACCAATTACTCATCAGCATCATTTTGTTTTTCTTTCAGTTTACCGCTGTTTCTTAAAGAACATATACCCTGAGTCATTGTACCCATAGGACAGTAAACACACCATGAGCGCGGCTTAAAAAGAATCATTGTTATAATGCCAAGCACCGTTGATGTAAGCATTATACTATAAAAGCCAAATGCAAACTGTGCTACACCTGGAGCAACACCGCCGGAATACGCCCAGTTCCATGGCAATTTAAATGTCCATAAAAGCGTAACAACCTCTTTCATATCTCTAGCACCTGAAAAGACAAGATATGTGTTAAAAAGCATGTTAAAAAACATTATCATAAAAAATATCAAAAAGCCGTATCTAAAATACTTAGTTTTAATAAACTTAGGTACATCTCTTTTTGACGAAAGCCCTAATCTATCACCTAAAATAGAAAACAGCTGACCTCTGCCGCAGTATCTGTTGCAGTACGCCTTGTTGCCGCCTATTATAGCTATTGCTAAAGGAGTAAAGAAGCATATAAGCCCCAAATAGGCAAAAAGTATATTAAAAAATCCCAATATAAGGTATGCTGCCGAAAAAATATAAAGATAATCGTACCAGTGCTTATTCTGTTTTTTCATTTACTGAGCCTCCCTTATTTCTATTACCGACGCTGGACAGGCCTTGGCACACTTGCCACAGCCTACACATTTATTTTTGTCTACAACGGCATATACTCCACAGTAAATGCTTATGGCACTAAGTGGGCACACCTTAACACAGCAGCCACAGGAAACACAGTATTTTTTATCTACATACGCTTTTTTTCTTTTTATTTCTGCCATATATCCTCCTTATATATAATAATATTGGGTCGGTTTACTGCAATCGACCCAAATTTAAAATTCCAATAATTTATTAAGCGTTAATCAAAAATGCCTTATATCCTTTTTCAGCCTCATAAACATCGGCTTTGCTTGTCACTTCCCAAGGCGCATGCATACTTAAAACAGCAACACCGCTGTCTATAACTTCCATACCGTAAAGTGCCAATATGTAAGCTATTGTTCCGCCACCGCCAAGGTCCACTCTTCCCAATTCTGCTGTTTGGTAATGGACATTATTTTCATCCATTATACGGCGCAGGTCAGCCAGATATTCGGCATTGGCGTCGTTTGAACCGCTTTTGCCCCTTGCCCCTGTAAATTTATTAAACACCATACCATGAGAAAGGAATGCAACATTCTTTTTTTCAAAAGCCGATGCATAAGCAGGGTCATAAGCAGAGCTTACATCAGAAGAAAGCATACGGCTGTTTTTAAGGGCACGTCTTAAATTAAGTTCTGTATATTCTCCTGTAAGAGCCATAACCTCGGCCACTGTATTTTCAAAAAATCTTGACTGCATGCCTGTAGCACCTACACTGCCTATTTCTTCTTTATCTACAAGAAGGCAGCATGCTGTTTTTTCGCTTTCCTCAATTTCCAGCATAGCTTTAAGGGATGTAAAGGCACACACTCTGTCGTCCTGACCATAAGAAATAATCATGCTTCTATCAAGACCAGCTTCTCTTGCCTTTCCTGCCGGAACAGCTTCTATTTCAGCTGAAACAAAGTCTTCTTCCTCAATATTGTATTTTTCTTTAAGAAGCTTTAAAACATTGGCTTTAACAGCCTCTTTTTCATCCCCCTTAACAGGCTCATTGCCTATAAGTATGTTCAAGTCCTCGCCTTCAACAACACGGGCGCCTTTTTTCTCCATCTGCTCCTGTGCCAAGTGAATAAGTAAATCCGTTACACAGAAAACTGGGTCTTTTTCGTCTTCGCCTATATTAATATCAATTACAGAGCCGTCTTTTTTAACAACTGTGCCATGAAGCGCCAAAGGCAGTGTAACCCACTGATATTTTTTAATGCCGCCATAGTAATGAGTATCTAAAAATGCCAGCTCCCCATCTTCAAAAACTGGATTCTGCTTAATATCAAGTCTTGGGGAATCTATATGGGCACCTAATATATTCATGCCATCTGTAATGCCTTTTTTGCCTATTCTAAAAAGGGCAACAGCTTTTTTCATACATACGCTGTATATTTTATCGCCGCATTGAAGTTTTTCGCCTGATGATATAACACTGTCTAAATCTTTATATCCGGCTTTTTCAGCCATGGCGATTATTTCTTTAACGCATTCCCTCTCAGTTTTACATCTGCTTAAAAAGTCCATATATAAATTACAGGTATTTTCCAGCTGTAATTTCTCGCTTTCATCATAATACGTAAAGCAGTTTTTTCTTTCCATAATAAAACACCTCCGTTTTATACTTTTTAATACATAAAACTACAAAAATCCGCATATTAAAGCCTATTATAAAACAACAAAGCCGCATTTACAACAACTATGCATTGGTACATTTAAACATTACAAATTTGTTATATAATGCAATAAAAAAACGCCGGAAAATCCGACGTTTATATTCTTATTAATATTTAATTTTAATAAAGTCCTGCAAAAAATGAAGCCACAAGCACAGTAAATATACCAGAAATAGCAACCGAAATTGAACTCATAGCGCCTTCAAGCTCGCCTATTTCAAGAGCTTTTACAGTACCCAATGCATGGGATGATGAACCAAAAGCAAGGCCCACAGCTATTCTGTTTCTTATTCCAGTTATACGGCATATGCTTTGGCCAAAAACATTGCCAACAACACCTGTAAGTATTATAACTGGTACTGTTATAGAAGAAATACCGCTTAACTCCTCACTTATTCCATATCCAAAAGCACTTGTTATGGATTTAGGAAGCAAAGTTACATACTGTTCATGTGTAAGCTCAAATATAAGGGCTACGGCCAAAACACAAAGCATACTTGTAACAGCTCCTGTAACAACGCCTACGGCTATTGCCAGCTTATTTTCTTTAATCTTCTGCATTTCCTGATGAAGCGGTATGGCATAACATACAGTACATGGTGTAAGGAAATAAGTAAGATACTGTCCACCGGCATTATAAGTTTCATAGTCGATATTGGCAATAGCAAGAAACGCTATTATAAGTATTGCAGATATCAAAAGAGGATTAAATATTGGTGATTTAAACTTTTTATTAATAACAACGCCTATGTAATAAGCAAAAAGGCTTAAAAAGAACCCAAAATATACCGACTCTGTAAAAATCTCATTCATCTTTGCTACACCTTCTTTCTATAACAAACTGTGAAACCCTACCTGTTACAACCATTACAATTACCGTTACAAGGAACAAAACTATAAGTATAGGTATAAGAAAAGTTTTAAGTTCCTCTACAGCGGTCATTACACCTACAGTAGAAGGTACAAAAGTTACTATCATAATATTAAGCATAAATGAACCCACATCTTTTATCTGCTCAAACTTAATAATTTTAGTTTCAAGCAGTATCATCATTATTATTAAGCCATATATGCTTGCCGGTATAGGCAGGCCTAAAAACCTGTACACTATTTCTCCAGCAAATGATACACCAAAAATTATGGCTATCTGATTTAAGTACTTCACAATACATCCTCCCTGTCTTTAAATATATTTTCAACTATGTCATAATGAAGACTTAAGGCCTTTAAGGCTCCAGATACATTGCCTTTTTCAACAGCACTGAGTATTTCCGTATGACAGCGCAAAACGGCAGATTTGTTTTCGTATGAAATATCCGTCCAAAGTGAGCCTATATTCTTTTCAACAGCTTCAGACATTACCGAAACAAAGTCTGACAGTATGCTATTTTTTGAAAAACTGGTTATATACTCATGAAACATATTATCCCAGTGAGCACTTTGTTCATTTTCACTGTTTTTCATGCCTTCAACACATAAATAAAGCTTTTCAATATCGTATTTGCCGGCATTAAGTGTAAATGACATAAGGGCTTCGCTTTCAAGGCCGCGTCTTATAGAATTAATATCGGAAAAACTTGGCTTTTTTAAAAGTATGTACATTGAAACATACCTTAAAAGACTTTGGCTAAAATTGCCGGATATATAGTTTCCGTCGCCTCTGCGGCTTATTACAATGCCCATGTTTTCCATAACGCGCATTGCTTCTCTAACGGTATACCGGCCTACATTAAGCTTAGTTGCCAAGTCCCTTTCCGCCGGCAGTCTGCTGCCGATTTTAAAATACCCCTTTGTTATGTTGTCTTTAACATAATCAATAACTTTCTCATAAGACTTTTCGTTTTTTAAATCACTCAAAACACATCACAAAACCATTCATAACTAACTAAACCATTAAAAAAAACAATATTGGTGTTACCAATTTAGTGATTATATTACTGCCAAATGCCTTTGTCAACATGTTTACAAAAAATACACATTTGTTTTTACAAAAAGCGTTGACATAAATTAAAAACAGTTGTATTTTTATTAAAAATCCGTAGTAATTGTTTATAAATAATTAACTTAAATAAACTTTAATAAAAAAACTATTTATTTTATGTTAAAATTAGATTAAAATACTGCATATAAGCATATATTGTTTTTGATATCCTTAAATCAATTATTTATTTAATGAGGTATTTAATATGGATACGATAGAAAATATTTCACACAAAAGCAATAACGGAATAATTACAGACGACACAAAGATTAAAAAACGCCCTCGGGTACTTGAATATATTAAAAATATAGATTATCGCGGAATATTTAACGCTGTATGCAATGCATTTGAGTTTTCACGAAAAAGGACAACCATAGCATTGGCTATAGGCATTGCTATGGTTTTATTCTTTAAACTCTTTATAAAAGCAGGCAATGAAGAAGCATGTGTGTACTCGGCACTGTATGCCATAATACTGGCATATCCTGCATATTTTAGGGTTGACGGAAAAGTTAAAACAGCCATAAACATTTTGTTTTTCGCTTTAATGCCTCTATGTTCTTTTTACATAGTAGAATTTTTAAACGGCAATGTAATATTTAGCGACCTTACACCAGACCAGATATTTCTTAACCTTATATGGTATTACATGGTATATATTATTGCCCTTATTGCCGTTAGGCGTTTTACAATAGCTACAGTTATTGCCGCTTTAATATTTACGGCTATAGGCATTATAAATCACTATGTTCTTACATTTAGGGGAACGGTTATATTCCCTTGCGATGTTATAACACTGCGTACCGCACTTAATGTTTCCAGCAATTTCGATTTTACGCCGGATAAAGACGTGCTTATTGCCTGCTCTGCATTTGTGCTTCAGGTACTTTGCACATATCGCTGCTGCGGCAACAGCCATATTAATATCAAAAAGAGATTATATATACCGGCTTTAGCCGTCTCGGTTATATACACAATAGTATTTTTCTTTACTCCTATGCTTCCTGCTATTGGCATATACGCCCAGCAATGGAAAACACAGGCTAACGGATTTATACTTAACTTTACAACAGCTTTAAGATACAGCCATGTATCAGAGCCTGCTGACTACAGTTTAGATGCTGTTAAAGACATACAAAGCCAAATTACAACTAACGGCTCAAATACATCTGACGGATTTGCAGCATTTAGAGCCAAAGACGGTACTAAACCAGTTAACATTATTGCTATTATGAGCGAGTCTTTTGATGATTTTGCCGAGTTTGAAAATCTCTCTCTTTCAGAAGACCCGGCGCCGTTTTTCCATTCATTAGAAGAAAACACAATAAAGGGCAGAATGTACTCCCCTGTTACTGGCGGCGGAACGGCTAATGTGGAATATGAATATCTTACAGGAAACTCACTTTCATTCCTGCCAGAAGGAACTGTAGCTTATCAGCTTTATATTAAAGACAACGCCCCAAGCCTTGTTCAGCAGATGAAATCTCAGGGATACGAAACAACAGCTTTCCACCCATATTTAGCTTCCGGCTGGAACAGGCCTGATGTATACAGCAGCTTTAAATTTGATAACCAAATATTCTCTGAGGACTTGGAAAACGAGGAAATAATAAGAAAATACATAAGCGACTCATTTGATTACAAAACAATATTTGACATTACAGATAATGCCGACAATCCGCAGTTTATATTTAATGTTACAATGCAAAACCACAGTGCTTACGACAAGCCTTGGGCAGGACAAAAGTATCATGTAACACCTGTTGACAACTGTGCTGTACTTTCTAAAACAACAACAGCTGAGCAGTATTTCTCTTTAATACGCGAAAGCGACGACGCCATTAAAGAGCTTATAGAGCATTACAGCAATGTTGATGAGCCTACGCTTATAGTATTTTTCGGCGACCATCAGCCGCCTTTAGGACAGAAATTTTATACACATCTTTACGGCAAAAACCTTGATAAGCGTACTACTGAAGAAGTTTTAATGCAGTACACAACACCATTTTTTATATGGGCTAACTACGATATACCCGAAGCTGATAATATACGTATAAGCTCAAACTACTTAGGCGTTTTAACAGCTGAAATAGCCGGATTACCTCTTACAGGCTATCAGCAGTTTTTAAGCGAGCTTAGAAGTGAACTTCCGGTATTTACAAACATAGCCATTATAGACAAAGACGGCAATATTACTGAGCGCGACAATGAAAAAGCTCTTACCCCGTATCAGCAAGAGCTTGTAAAAGAGTATACATACCTTAACTACTACAGTCTTTTTGACAGGGGTAATGAAGATACGGACAGCTTTTACTATATTGAATAGAGTTAATTATATACAATAAAAAAACCGTTCCCTTAAATTTCAGGGTGAGGTGACCCCAAAAAGTTAGACTTTTTAAGCGTAGCAGTTTTAATAACTGCTGCGCTGTTTTTATGAAGTTAAGGCAGACAGCCTATATTCTACAGGACTCATCCAACCAAGTTTTTGTCTAAT
>CALWEX010000103.1 GCA_944377425.1 uncultured Clostridia bacterium | reverse complement strand
GCGGAAGAAAAAATGTATATCGTCAATTCCTCTGCTCCATGTAATGATAAAATAAATATTCCTGCAAATACAACGGAAACAGCTTGCTTTACGATCACTATTGTTCCTGAAACCAAAGGTGATGTTGTAGTAGAAGTATTAACACGATAATAACGATAGATAATCGGGCAATTTATTCACTAACCGTCGTTTGAACTTTTGGGGACAAAACAAAAAACATAATAGTTTAATAACCTGCCGGACGACGGCAAAAGAAAAAAAGCCGTCGTTCAGCAGGCAATTACCATGCCCCAAATTCAATCCTACGGCGGCTTTGACAAAATCAAGGCCGCCGTTCCTTATGCCCTCAACAAAGGAGTGACGCCCATACGCTGACACGGCGGCTTTAGGAGGGAGCCGCCATGAAGCACACTGACCGCCGACAAATTCAGACGATATTCGCACTATCGTCAAAAAAATCCCGGCCACCGAACAGGCCCCGTCTGGCGGCCAGTGCGAAAATTGTCATTCTGTAAGTGAATATTGGAGTTTTTGCGCTCGAATAGCATCATGCTGTCCGGGCGTTTTTCTATGTTATTCCCGGTGTCGTTGCCCGCCGCTCCGCTTAGACATTTGGGGATGGAGAAGGACAACGGATAGATAGTCATTTGCACTTTTTTATGACGGCTTGTGGCAGGCGCACTCCATGCACCGGTTCTCTTTCGTTAATAGGGTGGCGTGTTCATCGTTAATGGGGTATCCGGTGCATCGTTACATTGTATCAATTTCGGTGCGGCAACGGACCCAGCATGCGGCAGCGGTAACTTTTTAACTGAAACGTATATTTCATTAAGACGTATGGAAAATGAAGTGCTCAGCCTTTTAATTGATTGTCAAAAAGGTACTGTGGAAGGACAGTTGATTTTAGGAAGTACAAACCCAATAGAAGTTTCAATAGGACAATTTTATGGTATAGAAATAAATGACTTTGCTGTAACAGTAGCCAAAACAGCCCTTTGGATAGCTGAAAGCCAGATGATGAAAGAAACGGAAGAATTGGTCCACATGAGTCTGGATTTCCTTCCGCTAAAAAGCTATGCCAACATAATAGAGGAAAACGCCCTGCGTATGGATTGGGAAAGCGTTGTGCCAAAAACAGAGCTGAATTATATTATGGGCAATCCGCCTTTTGTGGGATACTCACTGCAAAGCAAAGAACAAAAATTCGACATACTTTCTATATACATTGACGAAAAAGGAAAACCCTATAAAACCGCCGGAAAAATAGACTATGTAGCAGGCTGGTATTTCAAATCGGCTCAATTAATGCAAAACACAAATATACATACCGCCTTTGTGTCAACCAACTCAATCACCCAAGGCGAACAGGTGTCTGGCGTATGGAAGCCGTTATATGACCGTCTTGGGATACATATAGACTTTGCTCATCGTACATTCCGCTGGGACAGTGAGGCAAATATGAAAGCCCATGTTCACTGCGTGATTGTTGGATTCAGCACAGCAATAAACACAGGTAAAAAGCGGCTGTATTCATCGGAAAGAATGCAGCTTGTAGACAATATTAACGCCTATTTGATAGAAGCGCCGAATATTTTTGTCGAAAGTCGAAATAAACCTATTTGCGATGTGCCGGAAATAGTAAAAGGCAGTAGTCCTGTTGATGGCGGCAATTTGCTTCTAAGTGAGGAAGAATATAATGATTTAATTAAAAAAGAACCATTGTCGAACAAATATATTAAAAAGTTTTTTGGTGCCAGAGAATATCTTCATAACATAAAAAGGTATTGTTTATGGCTTGATGGAATACAACCTTCAGAGCTTAATCAGCTTCCATTAGTAAAAGAACGTGTACAGGCTACCAGAGATTTTAGATTAAACAGCTCCAAAGCGGCAACAAGAAAATATGCTGATTTTCCAACACGTTTTATGGAAATGCGACAGCCTAAAAATAATTATATACTAATACCAAGGCATTCTTCAGAAAATAGGAAATATATACCATTTGGATTTATTTCACCGGAAATTATTTGTGGAGACGCAAATAATATGTTGCCTGACGCAACTCTTTATCATTTTGGCATACTTACATCTAATGTCCACATGGCTTGGACAAGAGCAGTGTGTGGAAGAATAAAGAGTGATTATCGTTACTCAAATGATATTGTCTACAACAATTTCCCTTGGCCCACTCCAACCGAGGAGCAAAAAGCCAAAATTGAGAAAACGGCACAGGCTATACTTGACGCAAGAGCGCTGTATCCTGACAGTTCTTTAGCTGATTTATATGATGAGGTAACAATGCCGCCGGAGCTTAGAAAAGCACATCAAAACAATGACAGAGCTGTTATGGAAGCATACGGCTTTACAAAGAAAACAGAAGACGGTAAGCGTACATGGCTTACTGAAAGTGAATGTGTAGCGGAATTAATGAAGATGTATCAAAAACTTACTGAAAATAAGTAAATTTATTTTTTTACTTTAAGCAGATAAAAATATTTTGAAATTAAATTTTCCATTATTCAACAACTCTTTGTATCTTCCTTTTTTGTATAATTTTTTACTCAATACAAATACTACAAGTACAAAAAGATTAAAAGAACGGAATTAAAATTCCGTTTAAAAAAGATACAGGAGGATGTAGAATGAAAGCTACAGGGATTGTAAGAAGAATTGACGACCTTGGTCGAATTGTAATACCAAAAGAAATAAGGCGTACTCTTAGAATTAGAGAGGGCGACCCTTTAGAAATATTTACAGACAGAGAAGGCGAAATAATACTTAAAAAGTATTCGCCAGTTGGGGAACTTGGAGCTTTTGCTAAAGAATATGCCGAAAGTCTTGCACAGACAGCCGGACATATAACATGCATACTTGATAAAGACCATATTATAGCCGTATCCGGCGGCCCTAAAAAGGATTTCCTTGAAAAACATATCAGTGATGCTATGGAAGAGTGTATTAACTCAAGAAACACTCTTAACGCTAAAAGAAGCGACGGAAACTTTGTTCCAGTTCTTGATGATGAAAGCGACGAAAGCTATAACTATCAGCTTGTAACTCCTATTATTTCAGAAGGCGATGTTATAGGTGCTGTAATGTTCTTATCACAGGACAAAAAAATGGGTGAGATTGAGGGGAAATTGGCACAGACAGCGGCCGGATTCTTGGCAAAGCAAATGGAACAATAATTAATGTTTAAAGGCGGAAATATTGTGTTTCCGTCTTTATTTTTATGTTTAAGAATATTAATGAATTAAATAAAGAATATATGAAATACATAAATTTTAATTTTTGGTTTTATAACTTTTGGTTTGTGGTATAATTAAGTCTGTTTTTACCTTATTTATGTTGTCATTAATGCGCAAATTGAATATAATAAAAATATTAACGGCTTATGTGCCGGCTAAAGAAAGAGGGATAATTTTGAATAAAAAAACGATAGTTGTATTATTCGGCGGGCAGTCATCAGAGCATGAAGTTTCAAGAGTTTCAGCCTCCACTATAATTTCAAATATAAGTCAGGCAAAATATTACGTTATACCTGTAGGAATTACAAAAGAAGGCAAGTGGATGATTTATAATGGTCCAGTTGAAAACATTAAAAATGGCGAGTGGGAAAAGTATGGCACACCTGCTGTTTTAAGTCCAGACGCAACACATAAAGGCCTTATTAAAATTGTAGGCACAAAGGCAAAAGTAATACCTGTTGATGTTGTAATACCTGTTCTTCACGGCAAATGGGGCGAAGACGGCACAGTTCAGGGCCTTTTGGAGCTTGCGCAGATACCTTATGTAGGCTGTGGTGTTTTAAGCTCAGCTGTTTCTATGGATAAGGTTTATACAAAAATTATAGCTAAAAACGCAAGAATAAATCAGGCAGATTTTGTTTGCGTTATGAAAGATGAAATAGAAAAGAAATCAGTTTTAAACAAAATAGAGAAAAAGCTTGGTTATCCTTGCTTTATTAAACCGGCTAACGCAGGTTCTTCTGTAGGCATTACAAAGGCACATAACAGACAGGAGCTTGAAAGTGGCCTTAAATTAGCATCTGAGCATGACAGAAAAATACTTGTTGAAGAATTTATTGACGGACACGAGGTAGAGTGTGCTGTTTTAGGCAGTGTTGAAAAGGCAGACGCTTCTACAGTAGGCGAAATTTTCTCCGCTGCTGAGTTTTACGATTACGATGCTAAATATAACAATGCTGAGTCAAAAACAGTTATCCCTGCACAGCTTGACGAAAGTGTTATAGAAGAAATAAGAAAAACAGCTCTTAAAGTATTTAAGGCTGTAGATGGTTCATGCCTTGCAAGAGTTGACTTTTTTGTTGAAAAAGGCACTAACAGGGTTATATTTAACGAGCTTAACACACTTCCTGGTTTTACATCAATAAGCATGTATCCTAAACTTTGGGAAAGTGCCGGTAAACCTATAGAAGAGCTTATTGACGAGCTTATATCACTTGCCTGCTGTGGCAAGTAAGGAGGTTATTTAATGGATAACAGGCCTATAGGTATTTTTGATTCCGGCGTAGGCGGACTTACCGTTACAAGCCGTGTTATAAAAGAACTTCCAAATGAGGCTATAGTTTATTTCGGAGATACAGCAAGAGTGCCTTATGGCAGCAAGTCAAAAGAGACAATAACTAAATTTGCCAAACAGGACATACGTTTTTTGTTAAGCCGTAATGTTAAAGCTGTTGTTATAGCCTGCAACACTGTAAGCTCTAACAGCCTTGAGGAGCTTAAAAGCACATTCGACATACCTATTTTTGGTGTTGTTGAGCCGGGAGCGGCTGAAGCAGCGAAGATTACACATAATAAGAACATAGGCGTTATTGCTACAGAAGCCACTATAAGAAGTGGAGCATATAAAAAAGAAATACTTAAAAACGACAACAGTGTAAAAGTATACTCAAAGGCATGTCCGCTTTTTGTTCCACTGGCTGAAGAAGGCTGGGTAAATGAAGAAATTACACTGCTTACGGCTAAAAAATATATTTCGGAACTTACAGCCAAAAATATAGATACTATTGTTATGGGCTGTACACATTATCCGCTTTTAAGGGAATGTATTAAAAAAGCTGTGGGAGATAATGTAACACTTGTTGACCCTGCTTACGAAACGGCACTTGTTTTAAAAGATTATCTTTTAAAAAACGATATGGCA
>CALWEX010000102.1 GCA_944377425.1 uncultured Clostridia bacterium | reverse complement strand
ATTAGACAAAAACTTGGTTGGATGAGTCCTGTAGAATATAGGCTGTCTGCCTTAACTTCATAAAAACAGCGCAGCAGTTATTAAAACTGCTACGCTTAAAAAGTCTAACTTTTTGGGGTCACCTCATCTATAAAGCTGAACAGGTTTTTTATTTGCAAATACTTATATAATTCAATTAACTTGACTGTATATTAACAAAATGAAATAATATAGATTATAGGGAGTGATGAAATGAATAAGGTTAAAATTACGGTTTTAAAAACTACGTTAGACAAAGAATTGGCACAAGAGTATGGAGCTGAAGGCCTTACAGCTTGTCCTATGATGAGAAAAGGACAAGTGTTTTATGCTGATTATTCAAAACCAGAGGGATTTTGTGATGAAGCATGGAAAGCTATTTATCAGTATGTATTTGCTCTTGCTCATGCCTCAGGCAAAGATTTATTCTATTATGGCGATTGGATTAGAAAACCCGGTGTTGCCATTTGCAGCTGCAACGATGGCTTAAGACCAGTTATTTTTAAGTTAGAGGCTACAGAAGAAAAGTCGCAAATAGACTATGTACCAGTACGATAAAATTTAATAGATAAATATAAAAAAGCCTTCAAACTTTATTAAAGTTAATGAAGGCTTTTTTTATTAAATATATGTGTTAATGATTAATTAAGCTTAAAATATGGGTTTACATGAACCATACAATGCTTAACATCTGGCATATTGGATTCGATTTTATCATGTACTTCCTGTGCTATTTGGTGGCCTTCGTAAACTGTTAAGTTTCCATCAACAGATATTTCAACATCAACAAATATACGTGGGCCGTGAATTCTTGTTTTAATATCGTCTATACAGTACACACCTTTAACACCGGATATAATTTCTTTAATTTTATTTATATCTTCTTGACTGGCGGCTTTGTCTATCAGCTGATTGTATGCCTGGATATATATTTCAACACTTACTCGAATTATCATTACACATACTGCTATAGATGCAATAGGGTCGAGAATTTCAATTCCAGCTATGGCACCGCCTATACCAATTAATGTGCCTACAGAAGAAAAAGCATCGCTTCTGTGATGCCATGCATCGGCTTTTAAAGACGGACTGTCTATTTTTTTTGCAGCTCTTACAGTATAATGATACATCCATTCTTTAACAGCAATGGATATTACTGCCGCAACTAAAGCCAGCATACCAGGGCGTGTAAAGTCACTGTGTATTATATTTTTTATACCGCTGTAACCTATGCCTATTGCGGTTATGGCAAGAAGTATAGCTAAAAGCTTTGATACAACAGCTTCTATTTTTTCATGGCCATAAGGGTGGTCACTATCATCTGGCTTAGTTGATAATTTCATGCCTATCATAACCGCTATAGTTGTAACAACGTCTGACAGAGTATGTATTCCGTCTGCCACCATTGCACCGCTTCGGGCTATAATTCCGGATACAATTTTAAATACTGAAAGCACTACATTTGCTATAATTGTTGTTTTGCCTACACGGTTAACCACTAATAACCGTTCATCGCTGTCCATAAAAAAGACCTCCTAAGATGAAATGTAAATTAAGTTTTCTATATATAATATGTTTAATTTGTCTTAGAGTCAACACAAATTATAGTTGCTTTTGCTTAATTTACATTATTTATTAAAAAATTGATTGCTTTTAGAAGGATTTTTGAATGATTTGCAGAATAATATAAATATAATAATATAAAAGTATATCGCTTTTCTGGTTGAGCAAAAAACTTTTATGTTGTATAATAAAATAAACATATCCAGATAAGGGGGAGTTTTTTATGATACAGATACTTGCGGGCGAAAAAGGCGAAGGTAAAACAAAAAGACTTTTAGAAATGGCAAATGATGCCGGAAAAACATCAAAGGGACATGTTGTTTTTATTGATGACGATAACAGACACATGTATGATTTACATTATAACATTCGTTTTGTTAAAACAAATTTTGTTATGAGTGATCAGAAGATATTCTTCGGTTTCATTTGCGGTATTCTTTCACAGGACAGCGATATAGAGCAGATTTATATTGATGGTCTTCACAATATTGTTAAAGAACTTACAAATGATGGTATTAAGGAATTTATCAGCGAAATTGAAAATCTTTCCAAAGAAAACAGCGTAGATTTTGTATTCATAATCAGTTCTAAACCAGAAACTCTTCCTGAAGAGGTTAAAAAATACATTATATAATTATGGATATATACAACAGATACTCTGATTATTTAAAAAATCATTTTGGATGCAGAGTTTATAAACTGCCAGTTAATATTCCAGTTTCATGCCCCAACAGGCAAGGCGGTTTGAAAGGTTGTACTTATTGCGATGAAAAAGGTGCCGGATTTGATAATTTATCCGGCATTTTTTCTGTTAAGGAACAAATTGCCAAGAACAAGGAATATATAGGAAAGAAATATAAAGCTGATAAATTTACCGCATATTTTCAAAATTTTACCAACACCTATCTTCCTTTAGACATGTTTGAAAAATATATGTATGAAGCATGTGAAGAAGGGATAGTTGAGATTGCATTATCTACAAGACCTGACTGCATTAGAGAAGAATATCTTGATATATTAAAGAATATATCGGGTGATAAAAACATAGAAATTACAATAGAGCTTGGGCTTCAAAGTGTTAATTACCACACGCTTAATAAAATAAACAGGGGCCATACTTTAGCAGAGTTTATAGAGGCTGTTTTGAAAATAAAGAAATATGGTTTTAAAACATGTGTGCACATGATACTTAATCTGCCATGGGATGATATTACAGACTGTATAGAAGGGGCTAAAATAATTTCTGTTTTAGGTGTGGATTTTGTTAAGCTCCATTCGTTATATATAGCAGAAAATACTGTTATGGCCAAGCAGTATAAAAATGGCGAATTTGAAATATGTTCTTTAGATGAATACGCAAAAAGAACAGCCACTTTTATAAGATATCTTTCACATAAGCAGTATTTAGAAAGAATAGTTTCAAGAGCGCCTAAAGAAAACACGCTTTTTGCCAACTGGGGCAGGAGCAATTGGTATGTTCGTGATTATATAGAAAACTACATGCGTGAAGAAGGCTACTGCCAATCCCAGCTTTGCGGATATATGGGCGGCTCGGCTCTTGACGTATTTTTTAATAATTAAGTTTACGCTTAAGTTACAGTATTATTAACAAATAATGAACATTGTCGAAATGTTTTGACATGTGTGATAAAATAACTACAATGCGCTAATAAAGATTTAAGTGGTTTGGTCAAATAATAAATAAAGACCAAAATATATTAAGTGAGGGGGACGTGTAGTTAATGAATAGCAGAATTAAATCAGCGGCATTTGCTGCTGCGCTTGTCGTAGCAGCCTGTTCGTTTATGTATACAGCCAGTGCGTCATCTGACAGCGCAGGTTCAAGCGGCGACCCACTTGTTACAAAGAGTTATGTTGATACAGCTATGGCTAACGTGCTTAACATTGTAAACGGCAGCCAAGATAGTGGAAGTTTGTCTATGCAGACAGGAACAAGCGGCGGTTATGAGCCAGTTTCGCTGCAAAAAGGACAAATTTTGCTGGGAAAAGGCGGCTCTGAAATAATATTAAGAAGCGGTTCGGCTTTATCTTATACAGAAAGCACTGACGGAATTATAGATGTTACATCAGGTCAGGAGTACTATAACGGCCAAAGCCTTACGGCTAATCATCTGCTTATTGTTTCAAGGGATGATGGAAGGGGTGCTGCCGTAACTTCTGAAGAAGCATGGTTTATTGTAAAAGGCGGGTATACAATTAAGTAACTTGCCTTAAGTAATTTAAGGGAGAGATTTGCAAATTGAAAAAATTGGTTTCACTAAAAAAGCTTTTATTTGCCGGAATTATAGCCGGAGCAGTTTTTTCTTCATTTCCTGTATTTGCAGCTCAGAGTCTGTATGAGCAGGTAACAGAAGAAGTTCTGGCCAAAGGAATTGATTATAAAGTAAAGCACAGACTTACAACTGAAGGCTGGCTTGATATTTATGTTCTTACAGCTGATTTAACAAATCCTAACATAGAAGTTGAGCCTATTGACTCTAAAAAAGAGCTGGGTTTAAGAGAGACTGTGGATAAAATTGTTTCTGACAATTCTGCTGTAGCAGGTGTTAACTCTGCATACTTTGGAATGACAAGTAAGTATTCTGCATCTTTTGGCCCTGAAATATCAAGAGGAGATATAATCTCAATCGATACAGATAAAAACATTAATTCAAACCAGTTTGGAACATATTTTGTTGATAATAACGGCAATGCCATGTTCGACTATTTTAAAACAACAATGATATTTAATGTTGAGGGAAAAGACTATTTTGAGTTTGCCAGCATTAACAAAATAACACAAATGGTTTATCCGGTATATTTGGATAAAAATGCATGTGAAAATACATCGTCTTTAGATGCGAGATTTCCTAACCTTGTTAAATTAAAAGTTGAAGGTGACCACATTACTTATATATCTCAAAAAGGCGAAACTGTAAATGTGCCTGATGATGGATATTTAGTTGTTTTAAGCTCAGAATATGCTGACGCATATCTGCCGTACTTAGCAGTTGGTCAGAGTGTAAAAGTAAATATAACTTCAACATTTGATTTGGAAAATATTCAAACAGCTATTTCCGGCGGCGGTGTTATACTTAATAACGGTGTTAAGCCTGCAGATATAGGCGAAATGGCTTCAGGACGTCAGCCAAGAACGCTCCTTGGTCTTTCTCAGGATCAAAACACATTAAAGCTTATTGTAATAGATGGTAAAAGAAGCAACGGAAATAATGTAAGCATAGGCGCCGATGTAGACGAGGCTATACAGATTTTAAAAGATGAAGGCTGTTATTATGGTCTTAACTTAGACGGAGGCGGCTCATCTACAATGGCTATTAAAAATGCAGATTCAGGCAATGTTGAAATAGTAAACTCACCAGCAGAAGGCACGGCAAGAGCTGTTATGACTGCTGTAGGTATTTTTGACAACAGCCCTGTTGGAAATGTAACAACACTTGAAGTTACTCCTTCAAGCGATGTGGCTGTTCCAGGTGGACATGTGACATTTACAGTAGAAGGCTATGACGAAAACCTTCATAAAATTGCTATACCTACAGAACAGATTCAGTTTACATCAGACGACAACTCAGGCGTATTTAACGGCAATACATATACTTATGGAGCTGCAGAAAACACAAATATAACTGTTACTTATAACGGCATAACTAAAACTTGCCAGTTAAGCCTTGATTATGTAACAAGTATTTCTCCTGAGATGTCTCAGATTTCATTAGAACCTGGAGAGAGCAAAGAAATTAAAGTAACAGCACATACATCATCCGGCAGCAGTATGGACATTACAAATATTGCTCAGTATGATACAACATTCGGCACAATGAGTGGTAATGTTTATTCAGCAGCTGAAAAGGGCAGCGGATATATAACATGCTCTTATGCAGGCAATACATGTTATGTTGAGGTAGCAGTAGGAAGTGAAGATAAACAGATTGACTCTTTCGAGAATATTCAATATCTTAACTTTACATCATATCCAACTGATATTCAGGGTATTGCCGGCCTTTCTAAGAAAAACTTTACAGACGGAGCTACAGGTCTTGGCTTAAGCTATTACTTTAAGCAGTCAGAGGAAACACAGGCAGCATATCTTAACTTTGTAAATCCTCAGCCTATTGCTGGAAGTCCATCAAAGCTTAAATTAAAGATATACGGAAATGGCACTGGCCAATGGGTAAGAGCTAAAATTACAGATGCAAATGGTACAGAAAGTGTAATAGATTTTTCAAGAGATGTAAATTGGCAGGGTTGGCAGGACGCAACTGCTGATATTCCAGACGGAGTAGCTTATCCAATTACTCTTAATACTATTTATGTGGCAGCATTAACGAATACAAATACAGACCAGCAGGCAATGTATTTTGATGATTTAAGGGGAGTATATCCTATAGAGGCAAATGTTGATGTGCCTAAAGCTCAGTCTGTTTCCGACGCTGACTTTGTAACAAAAGAGGACGGATACTACTATATTAATATAGCAGGAACCGTATCTAGCGGAAATGTAAGTGATACTGCATTATATGACAGCGAAAGAAGCAAAATACACCAGCTTCTTCAGACTAATGCTGACACAGCGATTTATGGCGGAAAAAGTGATATTTCAACTGGTGACAGTATTGAGGTTATAAGATGGCAGAACGGATATTCAGTTTATTACAAAGATAACGTAACACTTGTTAATATGACTGCAGTTAACGGCGGATTTAAAAGCACTAACTGGGATCAGTGGCAGAGATTTAAAAACGACGTTATGATGTCGCCTAACAAATATGTTGTGTTCTTTATGGATACATCACCTTCTAATTTCAGTGACCCATTGGAAGGAGATTTGTTTAAGAGCGCACTTAAAGAGATAGAAGAAGCTGGCAGAGATGTAATGGTTGTTTCTTCATCATCTACAGCGTGCTGGACTAGTGTAAAAGACGGAATACAGTATATTAATCTTCCTTCGCTTTGGCTTAATGACGGAAGTATAAACAGTGACTTTAGAATACTTAAGTTAAGAGTAGGCGGAGATAAAATTTCATATCAGATAAGCGACGTTTATTAAAATTACAAGGCTATACAGATTTAATTTAACGTATAATGTTGAAAACATGTTATGGTTATGTTAAAATCTGCATAGCCTTAAGTTTTTATGAGAATATTTTAATATTAGAATGATTATTTGGAAGGAAGATATATAAATGGGAAAATATTTCGGTACAGACGGCTTCAGGGGTGAAGCTAATGTTAACCTTACTGTAAACCATGCTTTTGAGGTGGGAAGATTTCTTGGCTGGTACTACGGCAAAGATAAAAATGAAAGATGCAAAATTGTTATAGGCAAGGATACAAGGCGTTCAAGCTATATGTTTGAATACGCTCTTGGAGCAGGTATAACTTCTACAGGCGCTGACGCGTATCTTTTACACGTTACAACAACTCCAAGTGTTGCTTATGTAGCCAGAACTGAAGATTTTGACTGCGGTATTATGATTTCAGCAAGCCATAATCCTTTTTATGATAACGGAATTAAGCTAATTAATAACCGTGGCGAAAAAATGGATGAAGAAACAATACTTAAAATAGAAGATTATTTAGACGGAAAATTAGGCGAGCTTCCAAATGCTCATAGAGAGAATATAGGCAGAACAGTTGACTATTCTGCCGGAAGAAATAGATATATAGGTTATTTAATTTCTCTTGCAACACGTTCATATCAAGATATAAAAGTTGGTCTTGACTGTGCAAACGGCAGTGCATGGATGATTGCAAAGAGTGTTTTTGATGCTCTTGGAGCAAAAACTTATGTTATAAATGCTGAGCCTGACGGAACAAATATTAATATGAACTGTGGTTCAACACACATAGAGTGCCTTCAGAAATTTGTTAAGGAAAAGGGACTTGATACAGGTTTTGCTTTTGACGGAGATGCTGACAGATGTATAGCTGTGGATGAGAAGGGCAATGTGGTAAACGGTGATTTAATACTTTATGTTTACGGCTGTTATATGAAGCGCCGCGGCAAGCTTTTAAACAATACTATTGTAACAACTGTTATGTCTAACCTTGGACTTTATAAAGCTCTTGATGCGCAAGGCATATCTTACGAAAAAACAAACGTAGGTGACAAGTACGTTTATGAAAACATGGTTAAAAACGGCCATCGTATAGGCGGAGAGCAAAGTGGACATATAATATTTAGAAAATACGCCACTACAGGTGACGGTATTTTGACTGCTATTAAAATGATGGAAGCTATGATTGAGTCTAAAGAGCCTTTGAGCAAGCTTACAGAGCCTGTTAAAATTTATCCTCAAATACTTAAAAACATAAAGGTTAAGGATAAAAAAGAAGCACAGGCTGATGAAGATGTTCAAAAGGCTGTTAATGAGGTTGCCTTAAAACTTGGTTCTAACGGCAGGGTGCTTGTTAGAGAAAGCGGCACAGAGCCTCTTATAAGAGTTATGGTTGAAGCTGAAACAACAGAAATTTGTGAGGAGAATGTTGATTATATTTTAAATACAATAAAGAATAAAGGATATGAGGCGGTATAAGTCCGCTTCTGTTATTACGCGCCGGGATTTTTCCGGCGTTTTAATATATAATTTTTCACAAGGGGAATTTTTGACAGAGGGGGTATCATTATGGAAAAGCAGAAACAATTTGACATGCTTAACGGGCCTTTAATGGGAAAAATCATTATATTTGCTATTCCTGTTATACTTACAGGTGTTTTGCAGCTGTTATTTAATGCTGCTGACACCATAGTAGTAGGACGATATGCAGGTAGTGATTCTCTTGCGGCAGTAGGCAGTACAACAGCGCTTATCAGTTTGCTTGTTAACTTTTTTATAGGTATATCGATAGGTGCAAACGCAGTAACTGCAAGACTTATAGGCACAGGTGATAATAAAGGAATAGAAGAAACAGTACATACTTCAGTGCTTACAAGCCTTATAAGCGGTGTAATATTGGTATTTGTAGGTGTGCTCTTTACAAAACCTATACTTATATTAATGGGTTCGCCAGAAAATGTTTTAAATAAATCCTCGCTTTATTTGAGAATTTATTTTATTGGTATGCCTGCTACAATGCTTTATAACTTTGGCAGTGCCATATTAAGAGCATTTGGCGATACAAAAAGACCTTTGCTCTATCTTACATTAGGCGGAATAATTAATATTATACTTAACTTAATTTTTGTTATTTTATTTAATATGGATGTTGCAGGAGTAGGTTTGGCTACAACTATTTCTCAGTGTATATCAGCACTGCTTATACTTAAAAGGTTTCTTTCAACAGACGAAACATATAAACTTAATTTAAAAAAGCTTAAAATATATAAATTAAGGCTTATACAGATATTTAAAATAGGTATACCGGCTGGACTGCAAAGTGCTGTGTTTAATTTTTCAAATGTAATAATACAGTCTTCAGTTAACTCTTTTGGTGCTGCGGTAATGGCAGGAAATGCCGCTTCTTCCAGTATAGAAAACATTATTTATGTTGCTATGAACTCGTTTAATCAGTCTGCACTTACTTTTATAAGCCAAAATTACGGTGCAGGCAAAATTAAGAGGATTATAAAAATATATGGTGAATGTATTTTCCTTGTATGTGTTGTAGGAATTGTAATGGGTGCAGGAATATACGCTGCTTCAGATTTGCTTATAGGTATTTATTCCAAAGACCCTGAAGTTATACAATACGGTGTTATTAGGCTTTCTATAATGTGCGCTACATATTTTATTTGCGGAATGATGGATACCACAACTGGTGCTTTAAGAGGTATTGGGTATTCGTTCTCATCAATGTGTATAGCGCTTGTATGTGTATGCGGCATAAGGCTGGTATTTGTATTTACTTATTTTCAGTCACATAGAGAGTTCTTTACTCTTTTTCTGTCATATCCGCTTTCGTGGATTGCCGCACTTGCCTTAGAAGCCTCGCTTTTCATATATGCTTACAAAAAATTATTAAAAAAAAGAAATCAAACCGTAGGCGCAGAAGCTTAATTTATTGTTGAACAATTTAAAATGATAAAGTATAATAAATTTACGCTGTTTTTCAGTAGTTATAAAGAAAAGGAGAATTGCAAAATGATTAAAGATGTTATGAAGGCTTTAACAGCTTACGATAAAGAAGTTGGCGAAGCTATGGAGCTTGAGTTTAAACGCCAGAATAGAAATTTGGAGCTTATAGCTTCCGAGAACATTGTTTCAGAGCCTGTTATGATGGCTATGGGAAGCATACTTACAAATAAATATGCTGAGGGTTATCCAGGAAAACGCTATTATGGTGGATGCGAGAATGTTGATATTATAGAGCAGATAGCTATTGACAGAGCAAAAGAGCTTTTTGGCTGTGAATATGCAAATGTTCAGCCTCATTCAGGAGCACAGGCTAATATGGCTGTATTTTTTGCTATGCTTGAGCCAGGTGATACTGTTCTTGGTATGAACCTTGCTCATGGTGGTCACCTTACACATGGCAGCCCTGTTAATATGTCAGGCAAATATTTTAATGTAGTGCCTTATGGTGTAAATGATGAAGGCTTTATTGATTATGATGAGCTTAGAAGAGTAGCTCTTGAAGCAAAGCCAAAGCTTATTATTGCTGGTGCTTCAGCTTATGCAAGAAAGATAGACTTTAAAAAGTTCAGAGAAGTAGCAGACGAATGCGGTGCTTACCTTATGGTAGATATGGCACACATTGCAGGCCTTGTTGCTGCTGGTCTTCATGAAAGCCCAATTCCTTATGCTGATGTTGTTACAACAACAACACATAAAACACTCAGAGGACCAAGAGGCGGTCTTATTCTTTCAAACAACAAGATTAATGAAAAATTCAACTTTAACAAAGCTATATTCCCTGGTATTCAGGGTGGCCCACTTATGCATGTTATTGCTGGCAAAGCAGTTTGCTTTGGTGAAGCCCTTAAACCAGAGTTTAAAGCATATCAGACACAGGTTGTTAAAAACGCAAAGGCTCTTGCTGACGGTCTTATGAGTCATGGTCTTAAGCTTCTTACAGGCGGTACAGACAACCACCTTATGCTTCTTGACTTAAGAGGACTTGAAATAACAGGCAAAGAGCTTCAGAATAAGTGTGATGAAGTTTATATTACACTTAATAAGAATGCTGTTCCTAACGACCCAAGAAGTCCGTTTATTACATCTGGTGTAAGAATTGGTACACCTGCTGTTACATCAAGAGGTCTTGTAGAAGCTGATATGGCTAAGGTAGCAGAGCTTATTAACCTTGTTATTACAGACTTTGATGCTAAGGCTGACTTTATAAGAGAAGAAGTTACAAAAATTTGTGACAAATATCCAATTTATAAATAATTAATTATATTTTAAAATAAGTGCCGGTTTTTATCGGCATTTATTTTTAGTATTTTAAAGCGTCGGCAAAAACACTGCCCGGTTGGTAGTCCGGGCGCAGTTTAAATATTTATAACTGTCAGTAACCTGCCTCCTTGGTTGTCCGGACGATGCTGTGTTTTTTAAAGGAGGAAAAAGAATATGGATAAGACTAAATTTACTTTTACAGTGTTTTTTGACGGTACGTTCTATCAGGGTGTATACGAAAGGGATGACGGCATAAAATACGAGGTAAGCAGAGTAATATTTGGCAAGGAGCCAAAGGATTATGAAATTTATAGTTTCATGCTTAGGAATTTTGTAAAAATGAGGTTTAGTCCATATTTACTATCAGATGAACATGCTGAAAAACGTATTAATCCCAAACGCATGCAGAGGCTTATTAAAAAACAGACAGAAAATAGCGGCATAGGTACAAAAGCTCAGCAGGCAATTAAATTAATGCACGAACAAAATAAAATATTGTCTAAAAAAAGCAGGCGTTTAAGGGAGAAAGAGAAAAAAGAGCAAATATTTATAATTAAACAGGAAAAGAAGAAAGATAAAAGAAAAGGTCATTAATAAAAGCAGCTGTATACAACAACGCTATGTATACAGCTGTTTTTTATATTTTGTATACAGTATTGTATAATTATTCGTAATAATTTGTAAACAATTAGCTATAAAAGGCCATAATCCAAAATATTATAATCGAAAAATGAGAAATTTTTAATAAATCTATTGAAATATACAGTAATTTCGTATTATTATAAAATGTCTGCAAAATTTTAATTATTAGGGGGATTTATTTATTATGGAAGGGCTTAAGCCTAAGCTTTTTACAGTATTAAAAAGCTACAGCAAAGAACAGTTTGTTAAAGATGTAATATCAGGAATTATAGTTGCTATTATAGCCTTACCGTTATCAATAGCTCTTGCTCTGGCATCAGGGGTTGGACCGGAGCAAGGTCTTTATACAGCTATTGTGGCCGGATTTATTATTTCTTTCTTTGGCGGAAGCAGGGTGCAGATAGCAGGACCAACAGCAGCCTTTGCGTCGATAGTAGCAGGTATTGTGGCCACAAGCGGTATGGACGGACTTATTGTTGCTACAGTATTGGCCGGTATTATACTTATTGTTATGGGTGTTTTAAGACTTGGTAACTTAATTAAGTTTATACCTTATACTATAACAACAGGTTTTACATTCGGTATAGCAGTTACAATAGCTGTTGGACAGGTTAAAGATTTTTTAGGTCTTACTTTTTCTTCTTCGCCTATTGAAACAACAGGTAAAATAGTTGAGGTATTTAAAAGTATTGGAACAATTAATTTTATGGCACTGATTATTGGCTTAATTTCATTGGCTATACTTATATTATGGCCTAAAATTAAAGCGCTGGATAAAATACCGCCTTCACTTATAGCCGTTATCGTATCGGCAGCACTTGTTAAAATTCTTAATTTAAATGTAAATACTATTGGTGATTTATATACTATATCTTCAAGCCTGCCTTCAATTACTTTGCCAACATTATCGTTTGATGTTATAACAAAGTCGCTGCCGGACGCTTTTACAATAGCCATATTGGCGGCTGTTGAGTCACTTTTATCATGTGTTGTTTCAGATGGTATGATAGGTGACAGACACAATTCTAACATGGAGCTTATAGCTCAAGGCGCCGGAAACATTGGTTCAGCACTTTTTGGCGGTATACCGGCAACAGGCGCCATAGCAAGAACGGCGGCTAACATTAAAAACGGCGGTCGTTCACCAATAGCAGGTATGGTACATGCTGTTGTTTTGCTTATTATATTGGTTGTTTTAATGCCTTATGCAGCGCTTATACCTATGCCTGCAATAGCGGCTATACTTTTTATGGTGGCTTATAATATGAGCGGCTGGAGAGAGTGTGTAAACCTTATTAAAACATCGCCAAAGAGCGATATTTCAATACTCCTTGTAACACTTGTTCTTACAGTTATATTCGACCTTGTAGTTGCAATTATAGCTGGTCTTTTGTTGGCAGCAATACTTTTTATGAAACGTATGGCAGATGTTACAGAGGTAGAAAGCTGGAAATATATAGGCGAAGATGGTGTGGATGCAGACAACATAAATCTTAAGGTTGTACCTAAGAATACTATTGTTTTTGAACTTAACGGACCTATGTTTTTTGGTATGGCCGATAAAATATCAAGGCTTATGTTTGATAAAACAAAAGATGTACTTATATTAAGAATGAGGGGAGTTCCTTCAATGGATATAAGTGCTTTAAGAAGCCTTAAAACTTTGTTTAATGACTGCAAGAAGAACAAAGTAACACTTGTGCTTTCACATGTAAATGAACAGCCTATGCATGTACTTGAAAAAGCCGGATTTATAGATGAAATAGGCAAAGAAAATATATGTGCCTGCATTGATGATGCTCTTAAGAGGGCAGATGAAATAAAATAAATTATAAGCATGCTTAAGAAATTAAACTTGAGCATGCTTTTTTATTTAAAGAAGGCGCCTTGTCTTTTTGTTAGACAAAGCGCCTTTTAAATTACTTAACTACAATATTAACTATTTTTTTAGGAACATAAATTTCTTTTACTATTGTTTTATCTGCAAGTCTTGAAGCAAGTATTTCTTTTGCCTTAGCAAGAACTGTATCTTTATCGCTTTCAGCTGAAATTGTAAGATTTTCTCTGAATTTTCCGTTAATCTGTAATGGAATAGTTATTTCATCAACAGTAAGCTTTGTTAAGTCAGCTTTTGGCCATTCTGCATCAAATATTGAACCTTCATGTCCTGTATCAATCCATAACTCTTGAGCAATATGTGGAGTAAACGGTGCAAGAAGTATAAGAAGGTCCTCAATGCAGGACTTATCAATACCGTCCTGAGCTTTAGCAACATCCATCATCTTAGATGTGTACTCCATAAATCCGCTGACAACTGTGTTTGTTGTAAGGGCTTCAAGACGTTTTGTAATCTGGTCTATCATTGTGTTTTTAACAAAATCAGATTCTTTTGTTGGTGCGTGGTCTTTATCTTTGTATGTGTATATAAATTTCCATACTCTGTTAAGGTAACGGAACACACCGTCTATACCACTATCATCCCATTCTGAGTCAACTTCTGGCGGACCAACAAAAAGCTCATACATTCTTAATGAGTCACAGCCGTATTTTTTAACAAGGTCGTCAGGTGAAACTACATTGCCTTTTGACTTACTCATCTTAGAACCATCTTTGTTAATCATACCCTGATTGAACAGCTTAAGGAATGGCTCGTCAAAGTCTACAACACCTATATCATAAAGGAATTTTGTGTAGAACCTTGCGTAAAGAAGGTGAAGAACGGCATGCTCAACACCGCCTACATACATATCAACAGGGAGCCATTTTTTAAGTGCTTCTTTGCTTGCAAGCTCTTTATCGTTGTGTGGGTCGGCATATCTAAGGAAATACCAAGAAGAACCAGCCCATTGAGGCATTGTGTTAGTCTCACGTTTAGCAGGACCACCGCATTTAGGACATGTAGTATTTACCCAGCTGTCAATAGCTGCAAGAGGTGATTCTCCTGTATCTGTAGGTTTGTAGTTTTCAACTTCAGGAAGCTCAACAGGAAGCTGGTCATCAGGAACAACAACTGTTCCACAGTGAGGGCAGTGAACAAGAGGAATAGGCTCTCCCCAATATCTCTGTCTTGAGAATACCCAGTCACGGAGCTTATAATTAACTGTCTTTTTGCCAAGACCTTTTTCTTCAAGCATGTGTGGAGCTTTTTCTTTAGCTTCAAAAGCTGTCATGCCTTCAAAAAGAGGTGAGTTAATCATAACACCATCGCCTGTATAAGCTTCTGTAAGCTCTTTTTCTTCCTCGTCCTTTGGTTTAATAACCTGAATAATAGGAAGATTGAATTTTTTAGCAAACTCAAAGTCACGTTCATCGTGTGCAGGTACGCACATGATAGCTCCTGTACCATAATCAGCAAGTACATAGTCTGCAACCCAGATAGGTATAAGGGCATTATTTAATGGGTTAACACCATAAGCGCCTGTAAATACACCTGTTTTTTCTTTATCTGACATACGGTCTACAGATGATTTTGTTGATGCCTGATAGCAGTAATCTTCAACAGCCTGTCTGCATTCATCTGTAGCTATTTCCTTAACAAGCTTATGCTCAGGTGAAAGAACCATAAATGTAGCACCATAAAGTGTGTCAGGTCTTGTTGTGTAAACTGTTATTTTTTTGTCTGTACCGTTTATTTTAAAATCAACCTCTGCACCATAGCTTTTGCCAATCCAGTCAGCCTGCATTTTTTTAACTTTTTCCGGCCAGTCAAGTTTGTTAAGGTCGTTAAGAAGTCTTTCGGCATAGTTTGTTATTTTAAGCATCCACTGACGAAGGTTCTTTTTTGTAACCTGTGCGCCGCATCTTTCACAAACGCCGTTTGTTGCTTCTTCATTAGCTAAAACGCATTTACAGCTTGGGCACCAGTTAAGAGGCATTTCTTTTTCGTAAGCAAGGCCTTTTTCAAACATTCTGGCAAATATCCACTGTGTCCATTTGTAGTAGCCTTTATCTGTTGTATTTATTTCACGGCTCCAGTCATAAATAGCACTTATTTCGTGAAGCTGACGTTTAACGTTTGCAATATTTGCTTTTGTGCTTACTTCCGGATGAGTATTTGTTTTAATTGCAAAGTTTTCAGCAGGAAGACCAAAAGCATCCCAGCCCATTGGATGAAGTATCTGATAGCCCTGAAGGAGTTTATAGCGGCTTATAACATCACTTAAAACATAGCCTCTCCAATGGCCTACATGAAGGCCTGTTCCTGATGGGTAAGGGAACATATCAAGGCAGTAGTATTTAGGTTTTGTGTCATCTTCTTTGTTTACAGGATTTTTTTCCCATTCAGCACGCCATTTTTTTTCAATAGCGGCGAATTCATAACGACTGTTCATTTAATTTCCTCCCAAAAAGATTATTAAAAGTCGGCTTATTATCTGCTGATTTTAAAGTGAAAATAAAAAAATCCCTCATCTCTTTAGAGACGAAGGATATTCCTCGCGGTACCACTCTATTTTGCCAAAAGGCACAACTCAAAATCTTTAACGCAGACATACGCCAGACCTACTATTATTTCAGCCTGAAGCTCAAAGGCGAGTTCGGAAAAAATATAATGCCGTCTTGCACCTTCCGGCGGCTCTCTGAAAATATATTAAGTCCTACTGCTCCTTATCAAAGCCTGAAATATGAAATTACATTAATTTATACCATATATTTAAAAATAAATCAAGGCAAAAATATATTAATTGCCTAATTCTCCTACAAAATTTGTTTTAAAATACTTTCTTATTGTCTGCATATCACGTGTTTTAGTAAGTACCCATTTAAGTTTTGCATATACAGCTTCTGTTGTCATAATGCCGCTTTCTATAGCTCCTGTATTTAACGCAAGGAGTCCGCTTTCATACACTTTAAAGTTGCTTTCTTCATATAAACACTGGCTGCACAGTACAACAGGTATGTTATTTTTAATTAATTTTTCAATGCCAAAAACTGTATTGCTGAATTTAAAGCTCATTCCGCCAAGACCAAAACCTTCAATTATAACACCGTCGAATTTGCTTTTTATTATGTATTCAAATATCATTGTATCCATGTCAGGAGTTAGTTTTAATAATAATACACGGCTGTTTGAAATATTTGAATATTTAAATTCTGAGTTGAATTTGAATAAAGAATTATAATTAATTTTAAGGCGGTCGTTTTTAAGTATGGCTGTGTATGGGTAATTTATACTCTCAAAGGCATTATCACTTAATGTATGAGTTTTGACACAATGAGTACCAGATATTACTTTATCATAAAACGCTACAAATACACCGTTTATACCGCTTTTAGCAGTTTTAATAGCAAGGGATATATTTGAGTATCCGTCACTGTCTTTTTCACATGCAGGCCGTTGTGAACCTGTAAGTACAACAGGAATATGTATATTTTGAAGCATAAAAGAAAGGGCAGAAGCGGTATATGCCATTGTATCAGTGCCATGACAAACAATAATGCCGGTATATAAGTCTTTATTTTTGCAGATTTCATCGCCTATTATGTTCCATTGTGCACAGCCCATATCAGAACTATCTATGCTCATTAGTTCTTTTACATCAAACTCATCATTAGAAATCTCTTTAAGTATATTTTTAAAATATTCTTCTCCATTTAAAGGAATAAGACCGGAGTTTGTTTTTTCGCAGGCTATAGTTCCACCGGTAAGAAGTACCAGAATTTTATTCATTGGTATAAATCCTTTCAAAATTACTTATAAATAAACTATTATTTTTCCAATATCTGTATTTCATAAGGCGAATGAACAGGGTCATTTAAGCTTTTAAGGTATTCGCAGGCTACAACAAAGCCTTTTTTAATATTGTTTTTGCTACAGTAATCTTTTAAAAACGAAACATTGAAATTTTCAAATAATATTTTGGCACGACAGCATATATAATCGCCTTCCGGTATGGTTTTAATATATTTGGATTTTTCTTCCGGTAAATCGCGGATTGAAACAGTTGAAAACAAAGGCTTAAACTTATTGTTCAGCAAACTTTCAAAGTCCAGTATATAACCATAAGGGTTTAAAATCTGTATATTGTTGAAAGGCTCAGATGTTACTATGCGCCTTAATTCCATATCCATTTCATACATAGAGTCGGTTTCGGAGCAGGGGGTGGCTATCATATATCTTTCGGGAAAATGCTTTGTATAAATTTCTTCTGTAGTTTCCAAAGATTTTGAATATTCAAAAAAATCGCAAAGCCACTGAACATCCTGCTGTTTTCTCTCAAGTTCTAATCTTTCTTCCTCTAGGTTATCTATCTGCTGTTTTAAAAAATCTTCTATTAATTTAAGGTTATGGCTTTCAAAAAGCTCTTTCATCTCTTTATAAAGGCATACCGATGTTTTTGTATCTTTTAATTTTATCTATAAACGAAAATTGGTCATATGTATAGTATCTGTATCCGTTTTCTTTGTTTATGTATTTTGGTTTTAAAAGGCCGATTTCGTCGTAGTGACGTAAGGCTTTGATAGACACATTATTTATTTTTGCCGTTTCTCCTATAGAAAATATTTCTTCCATGCTAAATTTCTCCTTTTGTGCAATATATACAAAAGATTTGCCTAAAAGCCAAGTTTACAGACTGAGCTTTTTATTTGACCAGTCCCCAAGGGTATAGTTTATACTTTTTATCAAAAGATAAGAAGTATTCCGGAATACTATTTATTAAAGGCATTATTCTATTATAAAGGAGGACATGTTTAATGTCAAAATTATCAGATGAAAATTTAAGTTTTGATACAAAGCTTATTCATGTAGGACATACATTTGACCCTGTTACACATTCTATGGCAAGTCCTATATATCAAACAGCTACATTTGGTTTTAACGCTGTTGAGGAAATGGACTCGGCATGGGATAAACTTGGATATTTATATACAAGAGAGGGCAATCCTACAGTTATAGCCCTTGAAGAAAAGCTTGCTGCTATTGAAGGCGGCGAGGCGGCAGTTGCCATGGCTTCAGGTATGGGTGCTGTTTGTTCTACACTCCTTACACTTTTAAATAAAGGTGAGCATCTTCTCTGCTCCGAAGGTCTTTTTTTCCACAGCGACATATTTATGAGAGAGCTTATAGACAAAATGGGAATAGAAGTAAGCTTTGCTGATTTTAGAGATATTGAAGATGTAACACAGAAAATTAAAAATAATACATCAGTTATATTTATAGAAACACCAGCAAACCCAACATTAGGGGTAGTTGACATAGAGGCAATTTCAAAAATTGCAAAATCCAACGATTGCATATTTATAGTTGACAGCACATTTGCACCACCGCCTGTGCAGAATCCACTTAAATGGGGAGCAGATATTGTTGTACATTCCCTTACAAAATATATAAACGGACATGGTGATGCTTTAGGCGGTGCTGCAATAGGAAGCAAAAAGCTTATTGAAAAAATTAAATATCCAGGCATGCCTTGCTTTACAGGAGCGGCTTTATCACCTTTTAACGCATGGCTTATTATGAGAGGTATGCAGACACTTGATATGAGAGTTAAAAAGCATTGTGCAAATGCTCTTGCAATAGCGTCTTATTTGGAAACAAGACCAGAGGTTGAAAGAGTTATTTATCCTGCTTTAAAATCACATCCTCAACATGCTATTTGTGAAAAACAGATGAACTCAATGGGTGGCGGAATAGTATCTTTCTGGCTTAAAGACGGAATAAACGGTATGACTATAAGACAGGCGGATTATAAGCTTTGCAACAGTCTTAAACTTTTTACAATAGCTACAAGCCTTGGGGAAGGCCATACACTTATACAGGTTGAAAACAGCAGTATGCTCAGAATTGCTGTAGGACTTGAAAATGAAAATGATTTAATTAATGATTTAAAACAAGCGTTTGATAATTTATGATAAAAAGGGAGTAGAGTTATGGGAACGAAGGTTAGTTTATATGAAAAATACAGATGGCTTATAGCTGTTACGCTTTTGGCATTTGGTACATACGCAATGTTTGGACTTCCAACTATGAAATCTGTTTTTTACGAGCCAATGAGAACATCATTAGGTCTTACACATGAACAGTTTGGAACAGAAAACGGACTTTACGGCAAAATATGCTTTTTGATGTATTTCCCAGGCGGATGGCTTGCAGATAAGTTTGACGCTAGAAAACTGCTTTGTTTTTCTTACATAGCTTCAGGTATTTTAGGTTTATGCCTTGCTGCATACACAAGCTATTTAGGTATTCAGCTTATATTTATGGCATGGGGAGTAACTACAATTTTAACTTTCTGGGCAACACAGATTAAAGTTATACGTTCTTTGGGTTCAGATGAAATTCAGGGAAAAATATTTGGTGTTGAAAACGGACTTGAGGGCGTATCCGGAATGATTATAAGCTTTATAGGCCTTGCTATATTTGGTATGGTTTCAGTAGAAGCATTAGGTCTTAGATATGTTCTTATTTTCCAGTCTATTCTTACTATGGTAATTGGTGTTGTAAGTTATTTGGTATTAAAAGATGTAAAGATAAGTGACAGTGAGGATGAGAAATATACTCTTAAAGATTACCTTGGAGTTTTAAAACTTCCTCAGGTTTGGCTTGTTGGCGGTATAGTATGTTGTTTCTATTTAATGAGGGCTTCTCTTTCTTATATCAGTCCTTACCTTGAGTCTGGTTTTATGATGACAGCCGCTTTGGTTGGTACTGTTTCTATTATCAGACAAACAGGAACTAAAATATTTGCTGGCCCGGTATTCGGTGCTTTATCAGACAAAAAAGGCTCTACAATTTTTATGATGGTTATTGGATTTATAGTGGCTATAGTTTGTGTAATTGGAATGATGGTTACACCTGTAGATACTAAAAACACAATGCTTGTTGTAGTATTAATGCTTGTTTTAGCTTTTGTTCTTTTTGGTATGACTGGTATAGGTTTTGCCCAGATTTCAGAAAGTAAAATTCCGCTTAAGTACACAGGCGCTGCTGCCGGACTTATTTCAGTAATAGGTTATGTACCAGGCACATTTTATTACGATATAGCCGGAAGCTGGATAGAAAATTATGGCATGGCAGGATACCAAAGAATATTTATACTTTCTGCAGCAGTTGGTATTGTTGGTATTATTTTAAGCATTGCTTTAAGCAGAATGATAAAAAGAATAAAAAGTTCTTCAGAAAACGCGTAATATTGATTTTAAAGTATCCTCCTGTTAATATAGGAGGATACTATACATGGGAGAGATAATATGTCATTGCTGGATGTATTGGTAATTATATTGGTATTCGGCCTTACTGCTTATGTAGGCTACCGTTCGTCTAAAATGTAAAAAATATTGACGACTTTACTTTGGCTGGTTCGCGTTTAGGTAAAATCCAAGCCGGTTTCAGCATGGCGGCAACGGAATTTGGCGGAAGCAGTCTTATAGGCACAATGGCTTTCTGTTATGGTGTTGGTCTTTCAGGTGCATGGTGGAGTTGGTCTGCTGTTCCAGCTCTTGTTATGCTGGGTGTATTTTTTGCAGGAAGAATTAAACTTCCTGGAATGGTTACTATAACAGAGTTTTTTGAAAGAAGATACGACAAAAAAACAAGGACATTTTCGACTATTTTGCATTTAATTGAAACATCATTACAAATTTCAACACAGTTTCTTGTAGGTGCTACTGCCTTACATGGTATATTAGGCATTCCTAAAATTTTATCTATTATTTTAACTATTGTTTTTGTTATGCTTTATACCGTTGGCGGTGGATTAATTGCGGTTGTTAACACAGATATGCTGCAATTTGTAGTTGTTGTAATTTCGGCTTTGGTTGCAGCTCCTATTGCTGTTTATTCAGCCGGTGGTTTTTCTAATATGCAGAGTATCCTTCCGCCTGAATTTTTTACTTTTAATCAAGTGGGTTTAGCTACTATTGTTTCATGGTGTCTTTTCAGCTCTTTTGTATATGCAACAAACCAGCACTATATCCAAAGGCTTTTGGCATCAAAAGACAAGAGCACAGCAAGGTTTTCGTTTATATTTACAGGTGTCTGCTATATTTTTTATGGATTGCTTATAGCTATTATTGGTGTGTGCATTGCTGCTTTGATACCTGGTTTAAGCGACGCAAATATGGGTTATGCTATGCTTATTAAGAATTATATGCCTGCCGGAATAAGAGGTGTTATACTTGGAGGACTCTTTGCAGCTTCAATGTCAACGGCAGACTCAATTTTGCTTTCAGCTTCTACACTTTTTGTAAACGATTTATATATTCCTTTTAAAAATAAAAGAGTTCAAAAGGTAAATGAGCTTAAAGTTATTAAAATTACAACAGTTGTGGTTTCTGTTTTAGCTGGAATTATAAGTATTTTTTCCGAAAATATAATATCATTAATGTACCTTAGCGGTTTGTTTTATTCAACGGCTGTGTTCTTTCCGCTTATTATTGGCCTTTATTGTAAAAGAATTAATGCACAAGGCGCATTTGCAGCTATTGCATCAACGGTTGCTATTGGTATTTTTTCTGAATTATTCCTTGCAGGCAAGGCACCAGGAATATTGGGTATTCCATCAAACATAATGGCCTGCTCATGCGGTTTTATAATTTTAGTTGTAGTTTCGCTTTTAACAAAAGCACCTGATAAAGAGAAAACGGAATTTTTAGAAGGTTAAATTTTTATAATTTGCATATTATTCAATGTAAAAAGCAGACACATAATTTTTGTGCCTGCTTTTTATGTTAATATTAAATTTTATTAGCTGAATATGTGGTACTTACATTATAAATACTTTTATAAACAAAATAACAAGTATTATTATAAACATAGGACGTATAAAGCGTGAGCCTTTTTTTATAGCCATTTTAGAGCCTAAAATATTGCCTGCTATACCAAAAATAGCCGCCGGAAGGCCTATGTGCCACAGAATTTGGCCGCTTATAGCAAATGTAACAAATGCGGCTATATTTGAAGCTAGATTAACTACTTTTGCGTTTCCTGAAGCAGTCAAAAGGTCAAATCCACTGAATATTGTAAAGCATAAAATAAGGAATGTGCCTGTTCCTGGACCAAAAAATCCATCATAACAGCCAAGAACAAGGCCTATTATTATGCATGATATAATTAAGCGTTTTTGGGAAATGCTGTCTGTTCTGTCTACACTGCCAAAATCTTTTTTAAATATAATAAATAAAGCAACTACAGGCAGTGTAATCATAAGTATAAACCTTAAAGCATTATCCGAGGCTATCATATTAAGCATAGCGCCTATCCATGAACCCAAAAGGGCAGCAGCAGCAGAAACAAGAGCAGCTTTAATATGTATTTTTCCACTTTTGAAAAAAGTCCAAGCCGAAAACATAGTACCGAACATAGATGAGCATTTATTTGTTCCTGTTGCTATATGTGGCGGTATGCCTGCTGCCATATAAGCCGGAAGGGATATAAGTCCGCCTCCGCCGGCGGCAGAGTCTATAAAGCCTGCTACAAAAACAAGAGGGCACACAACTAATAAAATGTTAAAAGTTTCGTTCATTTGAATTTCCTCCGATGAAAAAATGTATTGGCTTTGGCATTATACATTAAATTTTGATTATAATCAACAGATTTTAAATACGAGATTAAAAACATAAAAATTACATTTTAATATATAAATGTACTTGAAACATAGTTATAATTACTATATAATGTTATAAATTCAATCTTAATAATCAATGGAGTTGATTAATTTGGAAATAGATTTTAACGAATTCAGACAAAAAGACCAACGCTCTATTATAGAGCTTAGTGATATACCTAATATTGACCTTTATATGGACCAAGTTACAACTTTTATGGAGACAAAGCTGAGCGGGTACAAAAGAAACGAGAAGGACAAAATACTTACTAAAACAATGATTAATAACTATGCTAAAGCAAGACTTTTTCCGCCGCCAGTTAAAAAGAAATATACAAAAAACCATGTAATGATGCTTATTATAATTTATCACCTTAAAAACATGCTTTCTATTAATGATATAGGCCGGCTTATAGCGCCTGTTACAAAAGCATTAAATGAGGACCCAAACAGCAGTATTCTTTCTGAGCTTTACAGCAGTTTTGTACTTATGCAGAAAGAAGCCTATGAGCTTATTGGTAAAAAGCAGTCTTTTGACGAGAATTTTTTTAATAAAATAGAAGTAAGCGAAATAATAAAAAAACAAAGCGAATTTATAGCTATATTATATGTTTTGGGATTTTCTATTTTTTCTAACCTTGAAAAGCGTCTGTCTGAAAAAATAATAGACAGTATGTTTTGATTTTTTGGTAATTTAATTGAAATACTGCCTCCAAATGTGTTAAAATAAATTAACGGCTGAATTGGTTTTTATTGCCTTAATAATCAGCTGATATAATGTGAGGAGGAGTTTATTATGGTTAAGAAAATTTTAATGCTTTGCGGTGATTATACCGAGGATTATGAAACAATGGTTCCATTTCAGGCTCTCTCAATGTTGGGTTATCAGGTAAATGCCGTATGCCCTGACAAAAAAGCAGGAGATACTGTAGCTACTGCTGTTCACGACTTTTTAGGAAAACAGACATATACTGAACTTACAGGTCATAATTTTGCTCTTACAGCTGATTTTGATGCTGTTAAAACATCAGACTATGTTGGTCTTTTTATTACAGGCGGACGTGCTCCAGAGTACATAAGACTTAACCCAAGAGTAATTGAAATAGTTAAAGAATTCTTTGCAGACAATAAACCTGTTGCGGCTATATGCCATGGCCCACAGATACTTACAGCAGCTGGTGTGCTTAAAGGCTATAAAGCAACTGCTTATCCAGCAGTAGGACCTGATGTTACACTTGCAGGCGGCGAATATGTAGAAGTTCCTGTTGACCAGGCTGTTGTTGATAAGAACCTTGTTACAGCTCCTGCTTGGCCAGCTGATACAGCAATCTGCCGCGAGTTTGCTAAATTATTAGGCGCTAAAATTGAAATCTGATAATTGAATAAATTATTAAATAAAAAGCCAAAGCTTATGTTTTGGCTTTTTTGTGTGCTTAAATATTATTATAAATTTATTTAACACATAATCATTTTTTTGAAATAAATTCCGATTGCTGATTTAAGTATACAAACAACCTGTTTAACATAAATTGTATATCGGAGGTGGGTTTAATGGTAATTCATTTAAGAAAACTGGTTGTGTGTATTGCTTTACCGCTTATTGTTGGCTGGATTTCATCTTTAATTACGCAGGGCAGCATGGAAGTATTTGAAACAATTAATAAGCCATACCTTTCACCACCGGGATGGGTTTTTCCTGTTGTCTGGACAATTCTTTATATACTCATGGGTATAGCCTCGTACATTGTGCTTACATCAGGACAAAGCCAATATAAAATTAAAATGGCTCTTGTGGTATATTTAATTCAGCTTGCGTTTAACTTTGTATGGCCTATTATTTTTTTTAACGCACAGAAATATCTTTTGGCATTTGTATGGCTTATAGTATTGTGGGTACTTATTTTAATAACAACTGTTTTGTTTGGAAACATATCAAAAACAGCAGGAAAGCTTATGATTCCGTACTTATTGTGGGTAACTTTTGCCGGATACCTGAACTATTCCATTTATATGTTAAACTAAAAAAATAGGGCTAAACTGCAAAAAGAGTTTAGCCTTATTTTTGTGCTTGTTTATTATGATATATTATTATAAAAATTGCCTTATGTCTTTTGAAAGATTTTCTTCAAGTATTATAAGGTTTTTAGCAATATCTTTTGCCTTTTCATTTGCGTTTTTGTATTGATTAAGATATTTGCTAAGTGATTTAACACCCATGTTGCATCCATCAGTAATTAAGTCAGCAATAGTTTGG
Source organism: uncultured Clostridia bacterium (assembly GCA_944377425.1). Taxonomy (GTDB): domain Bacteria; phylum Bacillota; class Clostridia; order Lachnospirales; family Anaerotignaceae; genus Neoanaerotignum_A. The sequence continues at coordinate 15,334 of CALWEX010000102.1, read as the reverse complement.
TCTGATTCGTCAAAAGCCATTTTAACATTTGTTTTAAGCCAAGACATACTTTTGGCCATAGGGTTTGGCTCTTTGCCTTCATCATGGTAAGAGTTTAAAAGCTCCTGAATTTCGTTTTCTAACTTAGAATGACTGTTTTTACAAACGATTAATAAGTTTTTAAAAACGCTGTTGCTTACATAGTTTAATACCTCGTCTATAGCGTCAATACCCATTTTAATGCCTGAATCACATTCTCTGAGAAGTCTTACTGTGTCCTGCTCTATTATTTTAATGCATCTCCTTTTAGTTTGTTTTAGGTATTATTTGCTTTTTGAATTTAAAGTATGTGTTTTTTAAAATAAAACATAAATGAAGTATTAAATTAATTTTGCTGGCTGTTTTCATTTTTTAATAACTCGTTTTTTAATGCCTCAACGAATTTTTTGCCTGCATTAGAAAACACCTGATTCTTTTTCCAAACAAAATTAAGGTTGCTTTTAAGGGCAGGATTAAAAGGTTTAAAGCACAAAGGACTGTTTCCTGTTGTGTTTATAAGTTTATCAAGGCACAATGCATAGCCAAACCCTTGAGAAACAAGAACTGAGGCATTGTAAATTAAGTTATATGTAGCAACAATGTTAAAAATATTGAAATCACATCCGCACCAGCCCGACAGCTCGTTTTGCACAAATGATTGACGAGAAACAATTAACGGCAATTCTTTTAAATCTTCAGGAGTTATACTGTTTTTATCAGAAAGAGGGCAGTTTTTTGGCATAAGCAGTCCCCATGTATCAAAAACTGGCAGACGAATATAATTGTATTTTTCTATATCTGCAGGCTCTATTAATATTCCAAAATCCAAAAGACCGTTATCAAGCCTTTCTGTTACATCATCAGCATTACCGCTGAATAAATGGTAGCGTATATGAGGGTATTTATTTTGAATATTTTTGGCGGCTTTTGCAATAATCCTTACAGCGTCGGTTTCGCCGCTTCCTATATATATATCGCCGCTTATTATTTCTTCCGGCTGTGAAAGCTCAAATTTTGTTTTTTCAGTTAAAGCTAAAATTTCTTGGGCTCTTTTGCGTAAAATCAAGCCTTCGTTAGTTAGTGTAACTTTTTTGTTCCTGCCGCCTCTGTTGAAAAGTTTAATGCCCAGCTCGTTTTCAAGTTCCATTATCTGGCGTGAAAGAGTAGGCTGTGTAATATGCATTTCTTCAGCGGCTTTAGTTATACTTTCTTCTTTTGCAACAGCTAAAAAATATTTTAAAACTCTTATATCCATACGGTTCACCTTATTTTCAGTTTAATTAAATGCCTATAATGTATATTATATCATTTGATATAGGTATTTGCTATTTTATTTTACAAAGTTTATAATTTAAACAGTATAGTAATAGAGAATAGTTAAAAGGAGAAAATATATGGATTTAAAGGAATTTTTAGACAGACTTAATAATGGTGAAACAGTTGAAGGCGGCTCGCCGACACACCTGTTTATGCATAAAGTAAGCCAGGAGGCTTTGCGTATTACTGCTGAATTAAACGGCGCATATCATACACCAGAAGAAGTAAGAAGGCTGTTTTCGGAATTAACAGGCAAAACTGTAGATGAATCATTTGGATTGTTTCCGCCGTTTTATTCGGACTGCGGAAAAAACATTACTGTTGGCAAAAATGTATTTATTAATTCCGGCTGTCGTTTTCAAGACCAAGGTGGAATAACAATAGGCGATGGGACATTAATAGGACATAATGTAGTTTTGGCTACATTAAACCATGATTTTTCACCTAAAAAACGCAGCACTATGCATCCTGCACCTATTGTTATAGGAAAAAATGTATGGATTGGTGCTAATGCCACCGTTGTACCAGGTGTAACAATAGGCGATGGGGCAATTATCGCCGCTGGAGCTGTTGTTACAAAGAATGTGCCGAAAAATGCTGTTGCCGCAGGTGTTCCGGCCAAAGTTATTAAATATTTAGAGGAGGAGATATAATGGGTAAAAGAGTACTGGTTATTTCAACAAGTTTAAGAAAAAATTCTAATTCTGATATTTTGGCCAAGGAATTTGCTAAGGGCGCTGCTCAAAGCGGCAATGATGTTGAATTTGTTTCATTAAACGATAAAACAATAGCTTTCTGCAAAGGCTGTCTTGCTTGCCAAAAAACAAAAGAATGTGTTATAAAAGATGATTCAAACGAAATAGTTGAAAAAATGGGTTTAGCTGATGTAATAGCATTTGCCACACCTATTTATTATTATGAAATGTCTGGTCAAATGAAAACATTGATAGACAGAAGCAATCCTTTGTTTACTTCGGACTATAAATTTAGGGACATATATCTTATAGCAGCATGTGCTGATGACAGTGAGTCTGCTGTAGATGGTGCCGCTAAAGGCCTTCAAGGCTGGATAGACTGCTTTGAAAAATGCTCTTTAAAAGGTGTTGTATTGGGAAAAGGAGCAGATGAAGCAGGCTCTGTAAAAGAAACTAAGGCCGTTTCCAAAGCTTATGAAATGGGGTTGAATGTTAAATGAAAATAGGAAGGAAAAACATATTTTTACTGTTTTTGCTTGCTTCTATGGTTCTTATGGGCTGTGGATATAAAGCCCCACAAACGCCCATAAAAGAAACTAAGGATAATACAGAGCAAATCTCTGAAAATGAAGATAACAAAGTAATTATTACTGTTGGTGATAAAGAGTTTAATGCTGTATTTTATAAAAACGAAACAACAGACGCTCTTATTAAAAAACTGCCTATTACCGTAAGCATGAAAGATTTAAACAGCAACGAAAAATATTATTATTTTGATGAGGCATTTCCTAAAAACAGCGAAAAAGTTGGAAGTATAGACGCTGGTGATATTATGCTCTATGGTGACAGTTGTGTAGTTTTGTTTTATAAAAGCTTTAATACAAGCTACAGCTACACCAAAATAGGATACATAGAAAATATTGAAGGCCTTGAAAGCGCTTTAGGCAATTCTGACATTGATGTTACATTTAAAATTGATGAAGGAGAGAATTTATAATATGGAAGAATACACATTTAAACTGGATGAAAATGTTAATCGTACCCATGTAAAATATAAAAACAGATACGGTATTACAATAGCTGGTGATTTATATATAGCTAAAAATACTGATTTAAGTGTTAAAAATCCGGCTCTTGTTATAGGCCCGCCGTATGGTGGAACAAAAGAGCAAAGCCCGGGAGTTTATGCCAATAAGCTTTGTCAAAGAGGTTTTATAGTTTTAGCTTTTGACCCAGCGTATAATGGAGAAAGCGGCGGTGAACCAAGACATATTTCTTCACCTGAGATTTTTTCGGAAAATTTTAGTGCTGGTGTTGACTATTTAGGTGTTCAGCCTTTTGTAGACCGTGAAAAGATAGGCGCAATAGGAATTTGCGGAAGCGGCGGCTTTGCCCTTTCAGCGGCGCAGATGGATAGCCGTATTAAGGCTGTAGCATGTGCCAGCATGTATGATATGAGCGCCATGAGAGATACATTTACACCGGAACAGCTTAAAACTGAAATAGACAGATTAAGCAGACAAAGATGGATTGATTATGAAAACGGCAGTATGGAATATATTCCTTTCTTCCCAGAAAAACCAGTTGATAAAGTTCCAGAAGGACTAGACACTATAACAGAGGAATTTTTCTCATACTATGGTTTAAAGAGAGGTCACAGCAAAAATGCTTTAGGCGGTTTTACAACAACAAGCCAGCTTGTATTTTATAATTACCAGCTTTTGAATCATATAGATACTATTTCTCCAAGACCTATTTTATTTATAGTAGGTGATAATGCTCATTCTAAGTATTTTAGCGAAAATGCCTACAAAGCGGCCAGTGAGCCTAAAGAGATGTATGTAGTGCCAGATGCAATACATATAGACTTATACGATAAAACGGATAAAATACCTTTTGATAAATTAGAGTCATTTTTTAAAACGGCTTTTGCAAATTAAATTATATAGTGTAAAAAACATAAAATTTTTAAAACAGTGGATAATTTTATCCGCTGTTTTTTGCTTGTAGAATAAGTTTTTATTAGGAAAGAATAAAATGGAAATTAAAAAATAAAGAATTAATGTGGATTGTAAACAATTTTAATTTAATTAGTTGACAATTATGCTTTTATATTTTATACTGTAAACAGTTTAATTCAGTATAGTGGAGGTTTAAAAATGAATGAGATAAAACCAAAGAGCATGTTTTCAGTAAAAACAATGTCATTTTGCGCCGTTTCAGCGGCTGTAATGTGCATATTGGGTCCTATGAGCATACCTATAGGTACAATACCAGTATCATTTACAAATCTTGTAATTTATGCTTCTCTTTTTGTAACAGGCAAAAGAAGGACAACGTTAAGTGTTGTTATTTATCTACTTTTAGGTATTTTTGGGCTGCCGGTATTTTCAGGTTACTCCGGAGGTTTTGGAAAACTTATGGGCCCTACAGGCGGATACCTTATAGGTTTTGTATTTCTTGCGTTTATAGGCGGTACATTTATTGAAAAATCCAAAGGCTCAAAAATAATTTCGTTTATAGGATTGGTTTTAGGCACCGCAGCGGCTTATTTATTTGGTACAGCATGGTTTGTAATATCTATGGACTGCACTTGGGCTTATGCATTAGCTGTGTGCGTTATTCCATTTATAGTTATTGATATTGTAAAAATAATTTTGGCTTTAATAGTCGGTCCAGCAGTAAGAAAAAGACTTGACAATGCAAATGTGGATAAATAATTGGAGCTATAATATTATTTCTTTGTATACTACATAAAAAACTTATAATTAAATATTTATCATAACACATCTAAAATACTCAAAAAATAAGGCACAGTATTGTTTGTATAATCAAACATCTCTGTGCCTTTTTATTTTATTTATTTACCAGTGTTCGCGTTGATATATTTTTTCTTTGATGGTAAGATATAGTATTAAAGGAGGTGTGTGTATTGGAAAAGGAAGAAACTATAAACGGTACTGTTGAGGATATTATATATAATAACAGCGAAAACGGATATACTGTTTTTTCCGTAGAAAATGATGGCGACGAAGTTGTATGCGTTGGCACATTACCTGATATACACACGGGAGAAAACGTAAAGCTTACTGGAAGCTGGACTATGCACAGCACTTATGGCCTTCAGTTTCAGGTTGAATATTACGAAAAGACAATGCCTGAGAGTATAGAAGGAATAGAAAAGTACCTTGCTTCAGGTATTATTACTGGAATAGGCAAAAAAACGGCCAAAAGAATAGTAGACAGATTTGGAGAAGCGTCTTTTTATGTTATTGAGGAAAAGCCTGAGCGTCTTGTGGAAATAAGAGGCATAACATACGAAAAGGCAATGAAAATAAGCCAAATATTTATTCAGCAAAATGAGCTGCGTAAGACAATGATGTTTTTGCAGAAATTTGGTGTTACGCCTTCTTATGCTATGAGGATATATAAAAAATATAAAGATAAGACAATGACCATTATAGAGAAAAATCCTTATAAACTGGCTGATGATATATTTGGCATTGGTTTTAAAATGGCGGATAAAATAGCCTCTGCATCCGGTTTTAGTCCGGATTCTCCCGAAAGAATAAAAGCCGGTATAAAATATATACTTAATCAAGCATCTCTTGATGGGCATGTGTTTTTGCCTTTAGAAGAGCTGACAGCAAAAACTGTTGAAATTTTGTCTGTTAACGAAGTTTTGGTTGAAAATGCCTTGAGGGAGCTACAGATAGAACACCAGATTTGGCGCGATAAAGCCGATGAACAAACCCAAGGCCGTGTTTACCTTAATATATATTATTATGCTGAAGTATCTGTGGCTAAAAAGCTTCTTGAGCTTTATGAAAACAAAGGGATTTACAGTGATGAGTATTATAATGGTCTTATTTCAAAAGCTGAAGAAAAAACAGGCATTGAGCTTGCTGAAAAGCAAAAAGAAGCTGTAATGGAGGCTTTAACCCAAGGTGTGCTTGTTATAACCGGCGGTCCGGGAACAGGAAAAACAACCATTATAAATACAATAATTACACTTCTTGAAGATGATGAGAAAAAAATAGTTTTATCTGCGCCTACCGGCCGTGCGGCCAAAAGAATGACTGAGGCAACTGGTCACGATGCTCAGACAATACATAGAATACTGGGCATAACTTATATGGATGACGACAGCAGACGACAGGTATTTGATAAAACGGAAGACGACCCTATAGACGCAGATGTTATAATTATAGACGAAAGCTCTATGGTTGATATACTGCTTATGAGCAGTCTTTTAAAGGCAGTTAAAACAGGTACAAAGCTCATACTGGTGGGGGATGTTGACCAGCTGCCTTCGGTTGGCGCTGGTAATGTTCTTAAGGATATAATACAAAGCGGAATTATAAAGGTTGTGCGCCTTACAGAAGTATTCCGCCAAGCAAGGGAAAGTGCCATAGTTATGAATGCTCACAGGATAAATAACGGTCAAATGCCTGTTTTAAATGAAAAAGACAAAGACTTTTTCCTTGTAAAAAGAAGCAATAGTTTTGACGCAGTAAATACTGTAAAGGAGCTTATAACAAAGCGGCTTCCTGCTTTTTCCGGCTGTGACCCTTTTAATGATATGCAGGTTTTAACGCCTATGCGTAAAGGTCAGTTGGGAGTTTATGAGCTTAACAAATACTTGCAAGAAACACTTAATCCGCCAAGCCGTAACAAAACAGAAAAAGTATTTAAAAACTATACACTGCGCCAAGGCGATAAAGTAATGCAGATTAAAAATAACTATAATATTGAATGGAAGCTATACGAAAGAGGTCATCAGGTAGATGCAGGTTTGGGAATATTTAATGGTGACTGCGGAATTATAGAAAAAATTGATAATGATGATGAAACAGTTACAGTATTGTTTGATGACGGAAAAAAGGTTGTATACGATTTTATGCAGCTTGATGAGCTGGAGCTTTCTTATGCAGTGACAATACACAAATCACAAGGAAGCGAATACCCAGTTGTTATAATACCGCTTATAAGCGGCCCGCCTATGCTCCTTAGCCGCAATCTTTTATATACTGCTGTAACAAGAGCAAAAAAGTTAGCTGTTATTGTGGGTCTTGCAGATACAATAAAGAAAATGGTGGATAACGATAGGGAGATAAAAAGATACTCAACCCTTGATTACAGAATAAAAAATATATATGAATTTATTAATCAGTGAGGCTTTTTATGATTATTGATTATTTGCTGGATTTTGTTTTTCCGCCGCGCTGTGTTATATGTGGTTCTTTAACTGGTTATGGGCTGAATATAAAAATCTGTAATAAATGTGCCGAAAATGCCGAGTATGTTGAAAATAATTGGGATTATGCTTATACACTTAACAATAAATTGAGAGCCAAAGTTTATTTCGATGGCGGAAAAGCTGTTTTTAAATATTCATTTGTTAAAAAATCCATAGAAAGATTCAAGTATTTTGGAGCAAGAAGTTTAGGAAAACAATATGCAAAAATAATGAATGAGTATTTTGCAGACAGTGGATTTTTCGAAAAAGCTGACTGTATAGTTTCAGTGCCTATTAATAAACATAGGCTTAAAACAAGAGGTTATGACCAGGCTGGGTATTTGGCTGAAGAATTAGCTGAAATTTCAAATATTGAATTTATTCCTAATGGTATTTTAAGGCATAAAAACACGAAGCCGCAAAATACATTAAAGCTTAAGGAAAGATTTGAAAATGTAAAAGATGCTTTTGTTGTTGGAGATTATAACTTTAAAGGAAAGAAAGTAATTTTAGTGGATGATATATTTACAACAGGCGCAACAATAAATGAGTGCGCCAAAGTATTGAAAAGTACCGGAGCAGAAAAGGTTTATTTTTTAACTTTTGCAGCTGCCGGAGAAGGTTTAGGAAGTGATGAAAATGTATGATTCTGCCTTAATACTTGAAGGCGGCGGCATGAGAGGAGTTTATACTGCTGGTGTTTTAGACTGCTTTATTGATAATAACATAGAGTTTTCTGCCTGTTATGCGGTTTCGGCAGGAGCCTGCCACTGCTGCAGTTATTTGTCTAAGCAGAGAAGGCGTGCTTTTGATGTTAATGTGGACTATTTAAAAGACAAGCACTACGCAAGCTTGTACAGCCTTATAACAACAGGTGATTTTTTTGGTGCTAAAATGATATATGACGATATACCTAATAAGCTTAATTTATATGATTATGATGAGTTTAATAAATACAAAGGCACTTTTAAGGCTGTTGTTACTAATGTAGAAACGGGCAAAGCTGAATATATAGACATAAAAGATGTAAAAAAAGATATTATATATGTCAGAGCATCAAGCTCACTACCAATGTTTGCAAAAATAGTTAATGTAAACGGCAAAAAGTACTTAGACGGAGGGGTATCAGACCCTATTCCTTTGAAAAAATCTCAAAGCGATGGCAATTTAAAGAACGTTTTAATACTTACAAGAGATATAAATTACAGGAAAGAGCCAAATAAATTTATGCCGCTTTTAAAAATTGCTTATAAGAAATACCCTAAGCTTTTAAAGTGTCTAAAAGAAAGGCATATACATTATAATCATACACTTGACTATATTAAGCGTGAGGAAAAAAACGGAGATATATTTGTAATCAGGCCACGAAAGCCTGTTAAATTAGGGCGCTTGGAAAAAAATAAACAAAAGCTTTATGATTTATATAAACAGGGGTATGCTGATGCTGCCAGCTCCATGAACCGCCTTAAGCAATATCTTGAAAAATAGGAGGAGTATATGTTTAGTACAATTTCGTTTTTTGTTAATTTAGCCGCAAGTTTAATAGCGGTAAATCCTGTTTTAGGCAAAATAAAAAAAATGCGTGTCGAAAAAGGTGATGAAGAAACAGATAAATTTATATTTGAATTTGTAAGAAATTGGGCGCAAAAACGTCTTAAATCTACAAAGTGCCGCATTCATGTTAAGGGTAATGAAAACATACCAAAAGACAAAACGGTGCTTTTTGTAAGCAATCACCAAAGCAATTTGGACTTTTTGCTTTTATTAGCAGAAATTAATATACCAGTTGGATTTATAGCCAAAGTTGAGCTTGAGAAAATACCACTTTTAAGGGATTGGATGAGGGTTATAAACTGCCTTTTTATGGACAGAGACGATATGCGTCAGCAGGTTAAAACAATAGTAGAAGGCATTAATTTGCTTAAAAAAGGAAAATCCTTGATTATTTTTCCGGAAGGAACACGTACACGTGATGGAAATATGATGGAGTTTAAGGCCGGAAGCTTTAAACTTGCAACCAAAAGCAAAGTGCCTATTATACCTGTTACAATAAACGGAACTTTTAAGGCTTTAGAGGGAAATAATAATAAATTAAAAGCTGGAGATATATTCCTTACATTCCATGAGCCTATTTTTGTGGATAAGCTTACAAAGGAAGAACAGGACAATTTGAATAATTATGTAAGAGATATAGTAGAGCATGGTTTGGAGGACAAGCATGAGTAATTTTACAAAATTTAGAAAGTATATACTAACATTAATTGCAATTACTATTTTATCATTGCTGGCTTCAGGCTGTTCGTCTATAACAGCAAGAGGGAGCGAGTTATCGCCGGATAATCTTCAGGTACACTTTATATCTGTAGGCCAAGGCGACAGTGAACTTATAAAACTGCCTACAGGCGAGAATGTTCTTATAGATGCCGGGGATACTGATTGTGACGAGTACCTTGTTAATTACATTAAAGCACAGGGTGTTGAAGAAATAGATACTGTTATAGCAACTCATCCGCACAGTGACCACATAGGTTCTATGCAGGATATTTTGGAAAACTTTAAAGTAAATAAAATTATGATGCCTGATTTTGATTACGATACGGTTACATATACTAATCTTTTATACTCCATAGAAGAAAACAATGTGGAGCGTATTGTGGCAAAATACGGTGATAGTTTTGATGAAGGTGCGGCGCATTTTGAGATACTTGGCCCAGTTAAACAGTACGAGGATGCCAATAATATATCTCTTGTTGTAATGATGACATATGGACAAACTAAATATTTGTTTACAGGTGACCAAGAAGTCGAAGCGGAAAAAGACCTTTTGAGTATGGGGTATAATTTAAATGCTGATGTACTTAAAGTAGGTCATCATGGTTCTGATACATCATCAAGTCAGGAGTTTTTAAATGCTGTAAGGCCGTCTATTGCTGTTATAGAAGTAGGAGAGGGCAATAAATATAACCTTCCAAAAGACGAAATTATAATGCGCATTGCACGTGGCGGAACTACAGTTTTTAGAACAGACCAGTCTGGAAATATAGTTATTTCATCAGACGGAGAAGAACTTTATGTAGCTACTGATGACACACTGGAAAATATTTTTGACCCAGAAAAAATACTTGGTATTGAAGAAGGAACTTCAAGTGAACAAAGTGCGTCTTCAAGTGAAGCGCCTCAGTATGAGTTTATAGGAAATAAAAACTCAAAAGTATTTCATGCTGATGACTGTGGGCAACTGCCTAATGAGGAAAACAGAGTATATTTTTCTACTCAGCAGGAAGCTGAAGATGCAGGATACAGGCCTCATAGCGGATGTGTTGAATAATAAAATTTTGAAACGGCGGAATTTACCGCCGTTTTTTATGTCTAAAACATGAAATACAGACATATACTTCATTAGCATGTATATACAAAGCTACAGAGGAGGTATTTGTGTGAGTGTGTATGACATATATGACGACATAGCCAAAAGGACAGACAGCAATATTTACATAGGTGTAATAGGTGCAGTAAGAACAGGAAAGTCTACATTTATCAAAAGATTTATGGATTCTCTTGTACTGCCAAATATTCAGGACGAATACACAAGAGAGAGGGCAAAAGACGAGCTTCCGCAAAGTGCTTCAGGAAAAACTATAATGACAACTGAACCGAAGTTTATACCAAACGAGCCTGTTAAAATTAATTTAGGCGATAATTTAAACCTTAATGTACGGCTTATAGATTGTGTAGGTTATGTTATACCAGGTGCAGAAGGCCATATGAGCGGTGATGAGCCAAGAATGGTAAACACACCTTGGAGCTCTACCCCTATGCCTTTTGAAAAAGCCGCTGAAACAGGAACTCAAAAAGTAATTAAAGACCATTCTACAATAGGTATAGTTGTAACTACTGACGGAAGCATTACCGACATAGAAAGAGAAAACTATGTAAATGCAGAAAACAGAGTAATTAATGAACTTAAGGAATTAGGCAAACCATTTATTGTGCTTTTAAACTCAGTGCACCCATATTCTCAAGAAACAGAGGAGCTTAGAAAGAATATTGAGGATGAACATGGAGTTTCGGTTTTAAGTGTAAACTGCGCTCAGCTTAAACAGGATGATATTACTTCTATAATAGAAAAAATACTTATGGAGTTCCCTATTAAAGAAGTACGTCTTGATTTTCCTAAATGGCTTGATACACTCAGCTTTGAGCATGAAATTAAAAAAGATGTGGTTTCTGCAATTAAGGATTTTATGGAAAATACGGATAAAATAAAAGACATAGCGCCAGATACAAAAGAGCTGGAAAACAGCCAGTATATAAGAAATGCGTACATAAGAGGCATAGATATGGGCACAGGAAGTGCCGATATTGATATAACTCTTAACGATGGCCTTTTCTATAATGTTTTAAGTGAAACAGCCGGAAGTGATATTAAAGATGATTATGAGCTTATATCTATATTAAAAGACCTTTCTGAAATGAAGAAAAATTACGGCAAAATAGAGTCTGCGCTTAATGCGGCATTAAATAAGGGGTATGGCATTGTATTTCCACAGAAAGAAGATATTAAGCTTATGGAACCGCAGATTTATAAACAAGGCTCTCAGTACGGTGTTAAGCTTAAGGCAAAGGGAAGCAGTATTCATTTAATTCGTGCTGATATTGACTCAGAGGTCAGCCCTGTTATAGGCAGTGAGGACCAGACTAAAGAATATATAAATAAATTAAAAGAAAACATGAAGCACGACCCAGAAGAAGTATGGCAGTTAAACATATTCGGCCGCACTCTTGACTCACTTTTAACTGAGGGCATAAACGGCAAGCTTTACGCAATGCCTCAGGATGCGCAAAATAAACTTCAGGAAACAATGGAAAAAATAATAAACGAAGGCAACGGCGGTTTAATATGCATACTTCTTTAAATTAAATTTAGATTTTATAATGTTTTTGAACTAATATTTAATATATAAAAAAGCCTTATCCGTATTAACTCGGAAAGGCTTTTTGCTTTTAAAACTCTTTATGCATGTATGCAAAATAATGGAAAAATAAAGTAACCGCTATTATTAATATGTTATACAAAGAAGGCAAAGCAATAAGAAAGCGCTCCTTAGACTTAAAAGCGTTTTTTAATGTTGAGTACAATACATCATACACAACAGGACACATTACCATAGCACAGGCAAAGAAAAACAGCCATCTAAGTTCTGTAACAGGTATTATCATGCTTGCAATTATAGAAACAGCATAAACAATAAATGATATTTTAAAATGCTTAAAAACTGATATGGCATCTTTTAAAACTGGGTCTGTCTGTTCTTCTTCATTTTCTTTTAAATTAACGTCTTTGCCAGCAGTTAAAAATTTATAGCAGGCAATTTCTATTAAAAAACCTACAACCCACAAAATAAATATTGGTCCAAAAACATGTATGTACTTAAACATAACTTACCTCCAGATATATAAATTTTTTCCATAAAAATATTATATAATATTAGACTTTAAAGTCAATAACAATCAAAAAAGCTTTATTTTAAGCGGTTTTGAGATTAATTTGACTGTTGAAAAAATTTGAGCTTAAAGAAAAATTAATATTACATTATTGTAAAAAACAAATTCATCGGTTGAAATAATCTCAGTTTTTTCATATAATAGCAGTATTGTATTTGTTTGCGTGCTAAATAAATTTTTTGTGGTTTGGTATTAGGAGGTAATGAAAAAATGAAAAGAATAACCGCTTTAATAATAAGCGTAATACTTATATTAAGTTTTCTGCCATCAGTGTCTTTTGCATCAAGCACTGATATGAGAGGTGTTTGGGTTTCTACAGTTACAAACCTTGATTTTCCTTCATCAAAAGGTTTAAGCGCTGAAGCGCAGAAAAAAGAGCTTACAGATATGTTTGATGAGTTTAAAAATATGGGTATAAACACAATTATTTTTCAGGTACGCCCATGCGGAGATGCTCTTTACAACTCATCAATTAACCCATGGTCACAGTACTTAACAGGCGTTCAAGGGCAGAACCCAGGATATGACCCTTTGGAATTTGCTGTAAATGAGGCACATAAAAGAGGTATGGAGCTTCATGCATGGCTTAACCCTTACAGAGTTACTATGAAGGGCAATACTGATATTAATACTCTTGCGGCTAATAATCCGGCAAGACTTCACCCAGACTGGCTTATTAATTACAATGACGCACTTACTTTTGACCCATCTCGTCAGGAAGTTATTGACTTAATTTGCGATACAGTTAAAGAGATAGTTCCAAACTATGATGTTGATGCAATTCATTTTGATGATTATTTCTATCCTTCCGGTTATCCTCTTTCAGCAGGAGAAGGACAGGACGGAAACGAGGCCAATCAAAGACGTGAAAATGTAAATAAAATGGTTAAGGCTGTTTCGGAAACAATTAATACATATGCACCAGATGTTGAGTTTGGTATAAGCCCTATGGGCATTTGGAAAGATGCCGAAGTTGATGGATACCAGATAAAGGGTTCATCATCATATTATACTGTTTTTGGCGATAGTGTTACATGGATTAAAAACGGATGGATTGATTACATAGTGCCACAGATTTACTGGGAAGACGCTCACGCAACAGCTTCTTACAGCAAGCTTGTAAAGTGGTGGAACAATACTGTTCAGAGCACAGGTGTTAAGCTGTACATAGGAGAGGGTATATATAAAGATGTTATAGCCCAAGAGATAACAAGCCATTTTGAAATAGATAAGAATTATAATAATGTACAAGGCAATATATTCTTTAGGGCAGGTATGCTGCTTGATAACTTCAATTCTGTTGGAGATGCTGTTAAAAATTATTATTCATTATTAGGAAACGGACAGACAAACCAAAATACAGACAACTCAAACCAGAATACAGAAAGCGATAAAGAGCAGAATAACAATTTGGTTATTGAAAGAAAACAGGCTGTTCCTACAAACTCCAATATTAAAGTAGATGGAACAGACACAGTTTTTGAGTCTTACAACATAGATGGATATAACTACTTTAAGCTTAGAGATATTGCCTGCGCTTTAAGTGGAACTGAAAAGCAGTTTGACACTGTTTGGGACAGTGAAAAAGAAGTAATAACAATAGATATGGGTAAAGCCTATACTGTTGCTGGCGGTGAGCTTACAAAAGGAAACGGCACTACAAAAGAAGCTGTTACATCTACAGCTAAAGTATATATTGGCGGCAGTGAGGTTAAAGCCGAGGCTTACAATATAGACGGAATGAATTACTATAAGTTAAGAGATATAGCCAAAGCTGTTGATTTTGGTGTTGCTTGGAGTGAAGAATTAAACTCTATAGGCATATTTTCAATAGCCGGTTATAGTGAATAAAGAACATTTTTTAAACGGAGGATAAACATAATAATGAATCAGAAAGAAACATTTAAAGGCAGTAACGACTATGTAGTATCAAACGAGCTTATGAACGCAGTTAATATAGCTATGGCACTTGAAAAGCCTTTGCTTATTAAAGGTGAGCCGGGAACAGGCAAAACAATGCTTGCTCAGGCTATATCAAAGGCTCTTGATAAAAAACTTGTTATATGGAATATTAAGTCCACAACAAAGGCACAGGACGGACTTTACGTTTACGACGTTGTTCAAAGACTTTATGATAGTCAGTTTGGTACAGCCGGCGTTGATGACATAAAAAAATATGTTAAAATGGGTAAGCTTGGAGAGGCTTTCTCATCTGACGAGCAGGTAATACTTCTTATTGACGAAATTGATAAGGCCGACCTTGAGTTCCCTAATGACCTTCTTTGGGAGCTTGACAAAATGGAATTTTATATTCCAGAAACAAAAGAAACAGTTAAAGCTAAAAAAAGACCTATAGTTATTATTACATCTAACGCCGAAAAAGAGCTTCCAGACGCTTTCTTAAGAAGATGTATATTCCACTATATACAGTTCCCAGATAAACCGCTTATGGAAGAAATTATAAAGGTACACTTTGATAACCTTGACCAGAAGCTTCTTGATAGTGTAATGGAAGTATTCTACTGGATTAGAGATTTAAGCAGTATTAATAAAAAACCAA
>CALWEX010000101.1 GCA_944377425.1 uncultured Clostridia bacterium | reverse complement strand
ATTAGACAAAAACTTGGTTGGATGAGTCCTGTAGAATATAGGCTGTCTGCCTTAACTTCATAAAAACAGCGCAGCAGTTATTAAAACTGCTACGCTTAAAAAGTCTAACTTTTTGGGGTCACCTCATAAGGCATTTGTTTTATCCGGTTTTTTATGTTTTCTAAATTAATTTTAAATTTCTTATTATTTACTTTTGAATAAAAGCTTGGATAAAGCTATAAACAATGGTGCAGAGATTAATAAAAGTATATGGCTTTGTTTAGTGGAAAGTGGTATAAAAAAATATAAAAAACGGCATTAAATATAATGCCGTTTTACTAATAATTTCTTTAAAATTAATAAGCTCTGCCCCAAATAACCATGTGTTTTGCTTTTTTGCCGCAGCATACACATGTATCGGATATTTCTTCCTGCTCGAAAGGTATACATCTTGATGTAGCAGAGGTAAGTTCTTTAATCTTGTCTTCACATGCTTGGTCGCCGCACCACATAGCTTTAATAAAACCAGGATGTTCATCAAGTATTTTTGAAAACTCATCCATGTTTATGGCTGTATAAGTTTTGTTTTTGCGGTTTTCAAGGGCTTTGTTGTAAAGGTTATTCTGAATGTCATCAAGAAGTTTAGTAACGCTTTCTTCAAGGTTATCAAGAGAAACAAAAGTCTTTTCGCCTGTATCTCTTCTAACAAGTACACACTGGTTCTTTTCTATATCTTTAGGACCTATTTCAAGACGAAGAGGAACACCTTTCATTTCATACTCACTGAATTTCCAGCCAGGGTTTTTGTCTGTTAAGTCGTTTTTAACTCTTACAACCTTTTTAAGTCTTTCTGTTAATTCCTGAGCTTTTTCAATAACGCCTTCCTTCTGCATAGCTATAGGTATAACCATAACCTGTGTAGGAGCAATTCTTGGCGGAAGTACAAGACCGCTATTGTCGCCATGAACCATTATTATGGCACCTATTATACGAGTTGAAAGACCCCATGATGTTTGATGAACGTACTGAAGCTGATTATCCTTATCTGTATACTGAATTTCAAATGGCTTTGAGAAAAGGTCGTCAAAATTGTGGCTTGTGCCAGACTGAAGAGCCTTTCCGTCGTGCATAAGGCTTTCAATTGTATATGTGTTTTTAGCACCTGCAAAACGCTCTTTTTCTGTTTTTTCACCTTTAATTACAGGTATAGCAAGGACATTTTCGCAGAAATCAGCATATATATTAAGCATTTGTATAGTTTTTTCATATGATTCCTCAGCTGTGGCATGTGCTGTATGACCTTCCTGCCATAAAAATTCTGTTGTACGGAGGAAAGGACGTGTTGTTTTCTCCCATCTAACAACTGAGCACCATTGATTGTAAAGCTTTGGCAAATCTCTGTATGAATGTATTACATTGTGGTAATGGTCGCAGAAAAGTGTTTCTGATGTAGGACGAACAACAAGTCTTTCCTGAAGTTTGTTGTCGCCGCCTTGTGTAACCCATGCAACTTCAGGCGCAAAGCCTTCAACATGGTCTTTTTCCTTCTGCAAAAGGCTTTCAGGTATAAACATAGGCATATATACGTTTTCAACGCCTGTTTCTTTAAATCTTTCGTCAAGCTGTTTTTGTATGTTTTCCCACAAAGCGAAGCCGTAAGGCTCTATTATCATACATCCCTTTACGCTGGAATAATCGGCAAGCTCAGCTTTTTTAACAACGTCTGTATACCACTGCGGAAAGTCAACTTCCATATCAGTAATGGCGGTAACTAATTTTTTATCGTCAGCCATAAAATAAATCTCCTCCCTGATTATATTACTAAATATACATTTTATAATATTTTCAGTTTATAAACAATAACTATTTGCTTTTTTTTGCGAATATTTTTTGCTTTGTGGTTTTACAAAAAAATAGCCGTATGATAAAATACAAAAAGATATAGGCGCTTTTGTAAAAATGCCTAATTGATTTTAACATATTTAATACAAATTGAGGGGATAAAAATGAAAACATCAGACTTTAATTATTACCTTCCAGAGGAGCTTATTGCCCAAGAACCTTTAAAAGACAGAGCTTCTTCAAGATTAATGGTATTGGATAAAAATACAGGAGAGATAGAGCATAAAGTTTTTAGAGATATTAAGTCATACCTTAAAGAGGGAGACTGCCTTGTTATAAATGATACCAAAGTTATGCCTGCAAGGCTTATTGGCGAAAGGAAAGGAACAGGCGCAAGGGTTGAAGTGCTTTTATTAACAAGAAAAGACATTGATACTTGGGAAGTACTTACTTATCCGGGCAAAAAGGCCAAAATAGGCGATAAAGTTGTTTTTGGCGACGGGAAACTTGAATGTGAGGTAATTGACATTATTGAAGGTGGAAACCGTATTGTAAAATTTACATATGACGGCTTATTTGAAAATGTTCTTGATGAGCTGGGGGAAATGCCGCTTCCTCCATATATTACCCATAAACTTGAGGACAAAAACAGATACCAAACTGTTTATGCCAAAAATGACGGCTCTGCTGCGGCACCAACTGCCGGACTTCATTTTACAACAGAGCTTCTTAAAGAAATAGAGGAAATGGGTGTTAAAATCGCTCATGTTACACTCCATGTAGGTCTTGGAACATTTAGACCAGTTAAAGTAGACGATGTGCAGAATCACGAAATGCACTCTGAATATTATATTGTGGAGCAGGAGCAGGCAGACATTATTAATAATGCCAGAAAAAACGGCGGAAGAATAATTTCAGTAGGCACAACAAGTACAAGAACACTGGAATCTGTAACAGACGAAAACGGAATTGTTCATGCTCAAAGCGGTTGGACAAAAATATTTATATATCCAGGCTATAAGTTTAAGGCTATAGACTGCCTTATAACTAATTTTCATTTGCCGGAATCTACACTTATAATGCTTGTTTCTGCTTTGGCAGGAAAAGAGAATGTTCTTAATGCATATAAAGTAGCAGTTGAGGAAAAATACAGATTTTTCTCTTTTGGTGATGCTATGTTCATACACTAAATTGTTAATTAAAATTCAAAGAAGCTGAAATGAATTTTATGCTGTAAAATAAATAAAATTTACTTGTTAAATTACTAACATTTTACAGAGAGTGAAAAAAGTTTTAAAGCATAAAAAGCCTTTAAAATAAAAGGAAAAAGTTAAATAATTTGATATTTTTCCATTGACGAACTGATATAATGAATGTAAAATAAGCAAAAATAATTGTTTTTATTTTCGTACTTTATAAATGTTTTTGCTTAGATTAAGGAGTTGATATTATGTCAGTTTATATAATGGATGAAATAAGCAGATGCCTTAACTGTAAAAATCCACTTTGTGTTAAAGGCTGTCCTGTTAATACACCTATACCTGAAATAATTCAGATGCTTAAAAACGGAAACCTTAATGATGCTGGTGAGAAGCTTTTTGAAAATAATCCGCTTTCTATGATGTGCGCCCTTGTGTGCAATCACAATGAACAGTGTGAAGGTCATT
Source organism: uncultured Clostridia bacterium (assembly GCA_944377425.1). Classification (GTDB taxonomy): domain Bacteria; phylum Bacillota; class Clostridia; order Lachnospirales; family Anaerotignaceae; genus Neoanaerotignum_A. The sequence goes on along the minus strand of CALWEX010000101.1, from coordinate 39,867 downwards.
GCGTGCTTGGCAAAAAGGGTATACCGGTTCACTTTAGAACTATAGAATATTATATTTCAAATACATACTTTGACAAAATGAAAATCAAGTGCAAAGAGAAAAATGGACAAAAAGTTGCCGTTATTGGTGCAGGCCCTGCCGGTATAACAATAGCTTTTAAACTGGCTCAGGAAGGCTACAGTGTTGTTATATTTGAGGCAAAGGAAAAAATAGGCGGTATGCTTCAATATGGTATACCAGATTATAGACTGCCTAAAACAATACTTGAAAGATACAGAAAAAAACTCCTTGAAATAGGCGTTCAGATAAGGCTTGATACTACCATAGGCGGAACGCTGGAAATAGGCGATTTATTTAAAGACGGTTATAAATCTGTATTTATAGGAACTGGTGTATGGCGCCCTAAAAAGCTTGGCATTGCAGGAGAGAGCCGCGGAGATGTTCTTTATGCCATCAACTACCTTGCAAACCCTGAAGGCCATGACGTTGGTGAAACAGTAGCTGTAATAGGTGCAGGAAACACTGCTGTTGATGTTGCCAGAACATGCCTTAGAAACGGGGCAAGAAATGTAACTCTTTACGCGAGAGGAACTAAAATAAGAGCTACTGAAGAAGAAGTAGCTTATGCAAAACTTGACGGAGCAGAGTTTAAGTTTTGCAGACAGATTTGTGAAATAAACGACGAGGGCCCTGTTTTTAAACTGGCAATAATAGACGACGAAGGCAATACAACAGGCTATGCCGACGAGTTGGAGCAGGAAAAAGCAGATACAACAATTATAGCCATAAGCCAAAGCCCTAAATATAAGCTTCTTAACACAACAGAAGGCCTTAAAGGCTCTGAAAAAGGTTTCCTTATAACTGATGAAAACGGAAAAACAACCTGCGAAAAGGTTTATGCTTCTGGTGATGTTGTTTTAGGTGCCAGAACAGTTGTTGAAGCTGTTGCCTTTTCAAAAAAAGTTGCTAAGGCTATGGATGATGATATGCGCTCTGAGCGTAAATAAGAATATATAAATAATTATAAAAAATCTCACTGTTTTCGGTGGGATTTTTTGTTTTAGGTTTATGGCTGTATTGACAATGTGCTTTGAAATTTAATAGAATATTCTTTAAAGTGATTGAATTAAGTTATTAAAGGCGGTAATTATATGAATAAACTACTTTTTACAGATATTGATGGTACCCTAACAGACAGTAAGGGGAAAATACCGGAAAAAAATATTAAAGCTATAAACCGCCTTGCAGATAAAGGCATAAAAACGGTTTTATGTACAGGCAGAAACATTACAAAAGCACTGCCTGTTGCTAAAGAGCTTAATATAAATTTGCCTATGGTTTGCATAGATGGAATACTTTTGTATGATGTTGAAAATAAAAGAACAATACACGGTATGCTTATGGAAAGTAGTGAAGCAAAAGAAATTATAAATATAGCCGAAAAATTTGGTGTTTTTGCTGAGGCTTCCAATGGATATAAATATTATAAGCATATACACAGTAAAGACCAATTAAAGTTCGATTTTTTTAACTCACACACACCTTTAGGGCGCTTTAAAAGCTATTTAGGCGGAATACGTTACTTAAACAGTTATAGCGAGCTTAAAAAAATATCTGGCGGATATTATCAGGTAACTATAGGGTGTGACGAAAGTATTAAAAACGAGATTATAGAAGAAATAAAATCAAAAGGCTTTGAAAATATTGATATTCGTTATAATTTATGGGACGGATATATTTTTATTAATCAAAAAGGTGCTGATAAAAGCCGTGGAATTGATATATTGTGCAGTGAGTTTGGAATATCTCCTAAAGAAACGGTTTCTATAGGCGATGATTTAAACGATTTGGGAATGCTTGAGTTTTGCGGAACAGGTGTGGCTATGGGAAATGCGACAGATAAAGTTAAGCAGGCGGCAGACTTTGTTACACTAACTAATGATGAAAATGGTTATGCATTGGCGTGTGAAAGATTTTTTGATATTTAACGGAAGTGGATTAAATGGATTTATTTGAATATACAAGACAGCTAAACGCAGATAAAACAGCGCCATTGGCGGCAAGAATGCGACCGGAAACGCTGGACGAATTTGTGGGACAAAAACACATTATAGGCAAAGGAAAAATGCTCTATAGAGCAATTATTGCCGATAATTTAAGTTCTGTTATATTTTATGGACCGCCAGGAACAGGAAAAACTACGCTTGCCAGAATTATAGCCAATACCACAAAACGCTCTTTTGTGCAGATAAATGCTACAACTGCCGGAATAAAAGATATTAAGGAAGTAGTGTCAGAGGCTAAAGACAGGCTTGTAGTTTCTCAAAATAAAACAATACTTTTTATAGATGAGATACACAGGTTTAATAAAACACAGCAGGACGCTCTTTTGCCACATGTTGAGGACGGAACAATAATATTAATAGGCGCAACTACTGAAAACCCGTATTTTGAGGTTAACAAAGCCCTTGTAAGCCGAAGCATAATATTTGAGCTTTATCAGCTTAATACAAAGGATATTAAAGAGCTTATAAACCGTGCCGTTACAGACAGCAAAAAGGGATACGGCATGTTTAAAATAAACATGGATAACGATGCTCTTGAGTTTTTGGCCGATACGGCAAACGGTGATGCAAGGACTGCCCTTAATGCTGTGGAGCTGGCTGTTTTATCAACACCTAAAGACGAAAATGGTGTTATAAATATAGATATAGAAACAGCTCAGGAATGTATACAAAAAAGAGCTCTTAACTATGAAAAAGACGGGGATAATCATTACGATACCATATCTGCTTTTATTAAAAGCATGAGAGGCTCAGACCCAGATGCCGCTCTTTATTACTTGGCTAAAATGCTTTATGCTGGTGAGGACCCTAATTTTATTGCAAGAAGAATTGTAATATGTGCTTCGGAAGATGTGGGAAATGCCGACCCTCACGCCTTGCAGGTGGCTGTTTCTGCGGCGCAGGCTGTAACTTTTATAGGTATGCCTGAAAGCCGTATTATACTTGCGCAGGCCGTAACTTATATTTCATGCGCTCCTAAAAGCAATGCTTCTTATTTAGGTGTTGAAAAGGCGTTTCATGATGTAAGAACCGTTAAAATAAAATCTGTGCCTAACCATTTAAAAGACAGCCATTACCCGGGAGCTAAAGAGCTGGGGCATGGAATAGGCTATAAATATGCCCATGATTTTGAAGGGCATTATGTTAAACAGCAGTATCTTCCGGATGAGCTTGTGGGAACAGTTTATTATGAGCCTACCGAAAACGGAGTGGAAAAAAGAATAAAAGAGTCTCTTTTAAGAAGACGCGGAAAATAAACTTTGAAGGATATGATTTAGTCATATCCTTTTTTTGATGCCTTTTGGAATAGTATTTTTTTATACGGAAATAATAGTTTTATTCATAGAAAGGAATGTTGTTATGGATATATATATTTTACCTGTAAAAAAAATATCTGTAAAAGACAAAAAGCTTATATTAATTAAAGATATAGCTGAGGTATTCAGCAAAGATGTACCTGTTGATAAAATTCAGAACATACAGGTTTTTAAAATACCGGATAAAGAATATGGGATTTATAAAATATCGGCTATAGATATTATAAAAGCTATAACAAATCAATTTAGTGACGCAAACATAAATAATCTTGGTGAGCAAGATGTGCTTATACAGTATGACTCTAAAAAGAAAAAATCAAACAAACTGTATAATGCTGTTAAAGTAGCCGCCATATCATTAGTTCTGTTTTTTGGTACTGCAACGGCTATAATGAGTTTTCATGCAGATGGTGAAGTTCCAAAAATAATGAAAGGTTATTATAAGATGTTCTTTAATGAGGAAAAAGAAAACCCATATATTATGGAAATTCCATATTCTTTGGGTCTTTCAGTTGGTATTATAATTTTCTTTAACCATTTTGGCAGAAAAATGCTTACCCTTGACCCTACACCTATAGAAGTACAGATGACAACATACGAAGAAGAAGTAATTAAAAATCAGCTTAATACCGCTTCTAAAAAAGGGGAGAGTTAAATGCTTTTAATTGCTAGATATATTTTGGCATTTATTGCCGCTTTTTCATCGGGTGTTGTTATTGCTGGTGGTGTTTTTTCATTTATTGCCATAATAGGTGTTGTACCCAGAATGGCACAAAGAACATCTACTGAAAAAAATATAGTTACTTATGAAAATGCCATTATATTAGGCGGTATATTGGGTTCTTTAACAATGGTTTTTGATTTTAAAATACCTTTAGGTATTATTTCTGTAATACCTTCTTTTGGTATAGGTGTGTTTGTTGGTGCTATTGCTGTTTCTATAGCCGAGGTTCTTGATGTTGTGCCTGTTTTTATGCGCAGAGCATCACTTAAAAAAGGCCTTGAGCTTTTTGTTTGGGCCATAGCTTTGGGTAAAACAACAGGGGCATTGTTATATTTTATTTTTCCGTATTTCAGCTGATAAAGGAGATGTAATATTTGGAAACTACAGAAAAAAAGAAGAAAGAATACCAACAGGCTGTTAAAGTTCTTTCGCCAAACAGCCATATAATAAAAAACTGTATTTGGGCATTTTTTTCAGGCGGCACTATATGCTTAATAGGCCATATATTAAGAAGAATATTTGAGTCTTTGAATTATAGCGAAGATAAAACAGCGCTTCTTGTAAATTTAATACTTATTGCTTCATCAGCATTGCTTACAGGCTTAGGGTTATACAGCAAAATGGGCAAAAAATGCGGTGCTGGTACAGTTGTGCCTATAACGGGATTTGCAAATTCAATGGTTTCGCCTTCTATAGAATATAAAACACAAGGATTTATACTTGGTCTTGGAGCCAAAATGTTTACTGTTGCAGGGCCTGTACTTGTTTACGGCATTACTACGTCGGTTATTGTGGGAATAATTCATTATTTTATAATGGGGTGATAACATGAATAAAAGAATAGGCAGGCATACTGTAAAAATCGAAAAGCCTGTTTATATTATATCTGCCGCATCTTATGCCGGTAAAAAAGAAGGAGAAGGACCTTTAGGCAAATATTTTGATTTTGTGGCAAAAGATATAATGCTTGGAGAAAAAAGCTGGGAAAAAGCCGAAAGCATGTTTTTTAAAAAAGCTTTTGAAACGGCTTTGCAGAAAGCTGAAAAAAATTTTGATGATATAGATTATTTATTGGCTGGTGATTTATTAAACCAATGCGGCGGCTCTACTTTTGGTTTAAGAGATTTTAAAATACCATATTTTGGAATATATGGTGCGTGCTCTACATTTGGAGAGGCCATAAGTCTTGGCAGTATGCTTATAGACGGAGGTTTTGGTAAAAATATACTTTGCGGTGCCGGAAGTCATTTTTGTTCAGCCGAAAAGCAGTTCCGTTCGCCTTTGGAGCTGGGGACACAAAGACCACCTACATCAACATGGACGGTAACTGGCTCAGGGGCTGTTGTGCTTTCTTCAGAAGGCTCAGGACCTAGAGTAACATATGTTACAACAGGAAGAATTATAGATATGGGTATAAAAGACAGTGGAAACATGGGTGCGGCTATGGCCGGAGCCGCATGTGATGTTATAGAGGCCCACTTTAACGAAACAGGAAGAACTCCAGATTATTATGATGTAATAGCAACAGGAGACTTGGGTGATGTAGGCAAAGCTCTTGTTAAAAAATACGCTGGGGAAGCCGGAATAATATTTAATAATAATCTTACAGACTGCGGTATTGAGATATTTGATAATGAAACACAGGACACACACTGCGGTGGAAGTGGCTGTGCATGCTCAGCTGTTACATTCAGCGGATATTTTTATAAAAAATTATTAAAAAAAGAAATTAAAAATATACTTCTTATTCCTACAGGAGCGCTTATGAATACTGATATATCTCAGCAGGGAGAAACTATACCGGCTATAGCACATGCTGTAGCAATAGAAGCGGAGTGATAAGTTTGGATATTTTGGAATATTTAAGAGCTTTTATAACTGGCGGAACTATTTGTGTTATAGGCCAAATTCTTATAGATAAAACAAAGCTTACATCGGCCAGAATACTTGTATTGTTTGTTGTATCCGGCTGTATACTTGGCGGCCTTGGGATTTACAAATATATATATGATTTTGGCGGAGCTGGAGCAACTGTGCCTTTAACGGGGTTTGGTTATCTTCTTTCTAAAGGTGTTATTGAGGAAGTTGACAAAGTTGGATTTTTAGGCGCTTTTACAGGCGGGCTTAAATCCGCAGCAGGTGGTGTAACAATAGCTGTAGTATTTTCATTGCTGGCAGCCCTTATATTTAAACCAAAAGATAAAAATTAAAATATTGATTTTATGTAAACAATATGATAAAATAGCATTGAAGTTTTGTATAGTATTTTAAATTTAATTTTAAGGGAGACCAAGTATGAAAAAAGCTATTTTATCCGCTGTTGAGCTTGAAAATGAGAACAACAGCATTGCTTGTGAATATATGGATTGTGTTAAAGACATATATCATTCAAACAGTATGAAAAAGCTTGATAAGTTCGAACAGCATAACCATACTTCAAGACTTCAGCACAGCGTTAACGTTTCATATTACAGCTTTTTATGGAGTAAAAAATTAGGCCTTGACTACCGCTCAGCGGCAAGGGCGGGGCTTATGCATGATATGTATTATTATGATTGGAGAAAACCGAACTCTTTGAGGGGGTATCATCCACTTTGGCATGCACTTATTGCATGTGATAATGCAAGAAAGGAATTCGGCTTAAACGATATAGAGGCTGACGCAATTAAAAAGCACATGTGGCCTTGTATTATTAATTTTCCAAAATATAAAGAAAGCTATATAGTTTCGTTTGCGGATAAATTCTGTGCTGCTGTTGAGTTTTTTGACGGAATAGAAACAATAAGGAAAGTTAGTCGTTTAAAAGCTGCTTATGCTCAAAGAAGATAAAATGTTTGAAGATATGGTTTTAAAAAAGTTATAAAAATTATTATAAAATTTAAAAATGCAGAGCCTAGAATGTAGGTTCTGCATTTTTTATGCTTTAAAATAACCAGATTAGTTTAAAAGTAGTGTTTTTAAAATATATAATGGTTTACTAAAAACTTGAACTAATAGAAAAAATATTTAGTTATGTGTTGTTTATATTTTTTATAACTTTGCAAGGATTGCCAAAGGCCAAAACATTAGGTGGTATATCGTTTTTAACTACACTGCCGGCACCTATAACTGAGCCTGAACCAATGCAAACACCGCCAAGTATTGCCGTGTTTGCACCTATCCAAACATTATCTCCTATTGTAATTGGTTTGGCATATTCAAGGCCGGTATTTCTTATTTTATACTCAAGTGGATGACCAGCTGTATAAAGTCCACAGTTAGGGGCTATAAAAACATTATTGCCTATTGTTACTTTATTGCAGTCCAGTATAACACAGTTGTGGTTTATAAAAAGATTATCTCCTACAGTTATGTTTTTGCCATAATCGCAGAAAAACGGCTGTTCAATAACAAAGTTTTCGCCTATTGAGTCAAATAATTCTTTTATAACACGTACACGTTCTTTTAAATTTGAAGGTTTCAGTGAGTTATATTCAAAGCACAAATCCTTGCACTTTATACGCATTTTAATAAGCTCATCATCATTGGCGTTATAAAGGCTGCCTGAAAGCGCTTTTTCAATTTCTGATATTTTTTTATTATCAGCCATATTACTGCTCCGATGCAAGATAATATTCAATGTCGTCTATATATGTTTGAGCAGATTTTGCTCCCTTAATCTGGTCGCTAATTATTTTGCCTTCTGAGTTTACAAAAATAGTTGTAGGAACTCCTTCAAGGTTTTCAACGGCCCAGTTTGCCAGTACTTCATCCATTACTATTGTAGTAAATGTACAACCAGCTTCAGTTTTAAGTTCTTTAACTATTTTTTCGTTTTCTTCGCTTGGGGTGTCGACAATAGCATTAATTACATTTACTTTTTTATCTTTAAGTCCAAGGCAGTATTGATATACTTCCTCAAGAACAGCCTGTTCGTTGGATTTATCTACTGCGTAAGTTCCCCAGAAATTAACCATTGTAAGGTCATAATCGCCAAATACTGTACTGTTAATGGCTTCACCTTCAAGTGTATGAGTATCAAATGTGATGTATTTTTTTAGTTCGTCAGTATCTATTATAGGTTTTATATCTTCCGGATTAAAATCTTCAGTTGAAATGCTTTCTATAAGCTCTGGAACAGCCTCAGCCATTTTGTTATAGTTTTCTAAATCTTTGCCTTCAAGAGTGTTTGCTGTGCATGGGTAGAGCACATAATAGCTGTATCCGTTTTGCTCAGAAACATTTTCAGCATTTTCGTATAAAGAAGTAAGAGCTTTTAATGTATCATTTGAAAAGTTTTCAGTAGGAGCCACCATTATTTCGCAAATAGGTGTAAGGTATGATTGATAAGATGATGAATCAGTTGCGCTTTCCATACTTGATATATCTTCTTCTTTAACATAGTTATATATTATTCTGGCAAGAGTGCCTTCAGACTGTATTGTAAGAGGGTAAAGATTTGTTGTTTCAAACTCAGCCCATGCAGCTGGTGTTGTATAAGTAAGGCCTAATTCTTTAAGTTCTACAGTATGGCTTTGGCTTGAAGATGCAGTGGCACTTGAGCTTGAATCATTCTGGTTTGATGAACAGCCGCTTAAAGCAAGAACAGACAAAGCAGCAATTAAAAAAATTAATTTTTTCATTCTATAAATCTCCTTTTGATTATAAGTTTAAATGCTATTATATATTAAAACCATTTCTTTTTCAATTATTGCCTTTAAACATTAAAATTAGTTAAAAATATTAATTTAACTAAATAAAATTTCGCTTAATTGTTTTGCTTTTTATTAATTAAATGATATAATGAAAACAGACCGTTTGTGTGAAAATTGCCGTTTAAATTTGGCACTTTTAAATCTTAAGCGGCATAATAAACAGTATTTGTTTTTATTATGTATTTATTATGTATTCATTACGAGAATTCTTGGGGGAAAAAATATGGCAAAAGGCAAAATACTTATAATTGAAGATGAGGTCAGCCTTGCAAGGTTTGTTGAGCTTGAACTTACTTTTGAAGGCTATGAGGTAACTGTGGCTCACGACGGCAGAGAGGGTTTTGACGCTTTTGAAAAGCAGAAATACGACCTCTTGCTTTTGGATTTAATGCTTCCAGGTATGGACGGTATGGAAATTTGCAGAAGAATAAGAAAGATATCAAATATACCTATAATTATATTGACAGCAAAGGATGAAATTTCGGATAAAGTTGCTGGCCTTGACAGTGGCGCCAGCGATTATATTACAAAACCTTTTGCTATTGAAGAACTTTTAGCTAGAATGAGAGCCGCTATGCGTAAAGTGCAGACATTTGATATTAAGCTTAATTCCCTTACATTTAAGGACATGGTTATAGATACCGACAAAAGAATGGTGCATATTGCTGGCGAAGCCGTTGAGCTTACCAAAAAAGAATATGAGCTTTTGCTTTACCTTGTAAAAAACAAAAATATTGTGCTTACAAGAGAGCAGATTTTTAATAAAGTATGGGGATATGATTATCTTGGTGAAACAAATGTTGTTGATGTTTATATTAGGTATTTAAGGGCTAAAATAGACGAAAGGTTTGGGAAAAGATATATATTTACCGCAAGGGGTGTAGGTTATTACGTAAGTGATGAAAAGTAAAAGAAAAAACGGAATAGATGATATATACGATTTTCAAAGGCGAGTGACGCTTTATTTTGGTCTGCTTTTTACTGTGCTTATATTTTTTGCCAGTGCTACTATACTTAATTCCGTTGCGACTGTTTATAATGATGTAGCTGTTAACGAAACGATAGCTACAACTGAGCGTATACAAAAATATATAAGAGATGGAAATTCGCCTGATGAAGCAGCTGTATCCGGATTTTTAAATGACAGAAATATAGACTTTAGGATAATAAACTATGCAACAGATGAAATAAGCAAAAGTAATTTTGATAATAACACACCTTTTTCAGGCAATGGATATCTTGAAGTAGGAAAAGAAAAAAAGGTAAAGGGCGACCCTGCTACAGTTACAGTTGAGGCCTATAAATCCGGTATGAAATATATTATAGCCAGAAGAATAATGTATCATGGTGATGAAAAATATACCATTGAAGCGGCTAAAGCAGTTAACTTGAATACCGCATATTACAGAGGACTTTTGATAAGGGCAGCTATAATAGACGTTATAGGTATTATAGCTGTTATACGCCTCAGCAGATATTTAAGCAAGCTTATACTTGTACCTATAGAGAATATAAGCCGTTTGGCTGAAAGTATAAGTATTGATGATTTGAGTCAGAGAATACCAGAGGAAGCCAACGACGGCGGGCTTAATGGTCTTGTTTCTACATTCAATTCAATGATTGCAAGACTGGAGGTTTCATTCAGAAAGCAGAACCAGTTTGTTTCTGATGCGTCCCACGAGCTTAAAACACCAATTGCTGTTATTAACGGATATATTAATTTAATAGACAGGTGGGGTAAAGAAAGGCCAGAGATACTTCAGGAAGCCATTGACTCAATTAAGGCACAGACTGAAAGCATGAATGTGTTAATTAAAAAACTGCTGTTTTTGGCTAAATACGACCAAGTTTCAAGTGTAAATAAATGTTCGGCTGTTTCTGCCGACGAAGTAATACAGGAAGTAATGAAGGAATTTAAAATGATTCATCCTGAAAGAAAGGTTGTGTTTAAAGGCGGTACCAAAAAACGGATTTTTGCCGATTATGATGCTATAAAGCAGCTTTTATGGATATATGCCGACAACGCTTTTAAATATACAGGACAAGAAAATACAGTAACATTTGTTACATATAATGATGATAAATATGTTTATTTAAGCGTTGAGGATGATGGTCACGGGATTGCAAGCGAAAACATACCGTATTTGTTTGACAGGTTTTACAGAGTTGATAAGTCTAGAAACAGAGAAATTGGCGGCAGCGGTTTGGGTCTTTCCATAGCTAAAAAATTAACTTCAGCCTTTGACGGAGATGTATATGTTGAAAGTGAACCTAATGTTAGGACAGCTTTTATTAATAAGTTTAAAATATATAATGATACTATGAAATAAAAAAGTTATATCCCCTGTACTAAAAACGTATATTTGGTACAGGGGGTGTTTTTTTGAAAGAGTTTTTAAAAAACAGTAAAGCATATTCAAAATACAATATAAACAGGAACAGATTTAAAAATAGAAATAGCAAAGGCTCGGACGATAAAAATATATTCAATCGATTGTTTTATCAGGCCTGTATATGTGCTGTTTTAGTAGTGCTTTTATTCGCTGTACTTAAAATAGGAGGCGATAACGTTTCTGGTTTAAAAAACAGCCTTAGAGAAGCTGTTGGAAGCAGCATTACATCAAGTCAAATTGATTATTTTAAAGAGATTGTCCAAAAAGGAATAAACAGCATAAAAAAGACCGATTTGCCTTTTAATAATAATGATGTTGAAACAAAAGCAGTTATACGTATTGAAAATACATATTCTAAAGGCAGTGTTATAGCAGAAAATACATTGGCAGAGGAGCAAAGTATATCGCCGGGGTGAAGGATTTATGGCTTGAGCCGTGTGAAGGTATAATTACATCTGCTTTTGGGGAGCGAAACAATCCTCTTGGTAGCGGAGGTCAGTTCCATGACGGAATAGATATTGCAGTTGCCGAAAATACTGAGATAGCTGCTGTTAAAGACGGTATAGTTACTGGCTGTACAAACTCAGATTCTTATGGTATTAAACTTGATTTTAAAACCGATGACGGATATGATGTTTTTTATGCTCATTTAAACAAAATACTTGTTAAAGAAGGTGACAGGATAAAAGCTGGACAAATTGTTGCTCTTTCTGGAAATACAGGCGATACAACAGGACCACATCTGCATTATGGTATACATAAGGATTCTGAGCCTATAAATCCTAGTGATTTTGTAATGCTTACTTTCGCTGAAAATGCGTTTAACTGAATAAAATTTGATAAAAAGCCCACTTTAGTTTTGTAAAAATAACTACAGTGGGCTTTTGCAAGGTTATAACGACGCGATTAAAGTATAAAGTAAAAGTTTTAAAATGTCAAATATTATGGTTAAAACAAATAAAGTCACAAATTGGAAAATTTATTCTCTTTAAATAAAAGGTTTTAAAGCAGTTGAAAGTAATAAAAATTAATTGTATTATATAATCAGTTAATTATGCCTAAATTACGGCAGGAGGATTATAAATTATGTATAAAGCTGTATCAGACGAAATTTTATTGCAGGTTGATAAGCCAGCCAGATATACAGGCGGCGAGGTTAACATGGTAAAAAAAGATTTATCAAATATTGATATTAGATTCGCATTTTGTTTTCCTGATGTTTATGAGGTTGGAATGTCACATCTTGGGCTTCAGATACTCTATTATTTTTTAAATAGGCGAGAAGACACATACTGTGAAAGAGCCTTTGCACCGTGGACTGATATGGAGCAGAAAATGCGTGAAAACAATATTCCACTTTACGCTCTTGAAAGCCAGCAGCCTTTAAAAAACTTTGATTTTGTAGGTTTTACTTTACAGTATGAGCTTTGTTATACAAATGTTTTAAATATGCTTGATTTAGCAGGCATACACATTTACAGCAAAGACCGCACAGAGGACGAGCCTATTATAATCTGCGGCGGCTCATGTGCTTATAACGCTGAGCCTTTAGCTGACTTTGTGGATATTGTATACCTTGGTGAAGGTGAAGTACTTTATGATGAAATACTTGACATTTACAAAGAATACAAAAGAGCTGGAAAGACAAAAAATGAGTTTTTCGAGCGACTTTTGGACATAGACGGTATATATATACCTAAATTTTATGATGTTGAGTATAACCAAGACGGAACAATAAAGTCTATTGAGCCGAACCACCCTAAGGCAAGAAAAGTAATTAAAAAAGTAATTGTTAAAGATATGGATTCTGTTTTTTACCCAGAAAAACAGATAGTGCCTTTTATAGAGGTTGTTCACGACAGAGTTACTCTTGAGCTTTTTAGAGGTTGCATAAGGGGCTGCCGTTTCTGTCAGGCTGGATTTATATATAGACCTGTTAGAGAAAAGAATTATCAAACACTTTTAAAGCAGGCTGAAAGCCTTATTGATACATCAGGTCATGAGGAAATATCGCTTATATCCCTTGCTACAAGTGATTATACATGTTTTCCTCAGCTTGCAAACGGCCTTATAGATGAATATAAAGACAAAAAGGTAAGTATTTCACTGCCTTCTTTAAGAATAGACTCTTTTTCTCTTGATTTAATGCAGAAAATACAGGAAGTAAGAAAAAGTTCTCTTACTTTTGCCGCTGAGGCTGGAACACAAAGGCTTAGAGATGTTATAAACAAAAATTTAACTGAAGAAGATATACTTAATGGCTGCAAACTTGCTTTTGACGGCGGCTGGAATAAAGTTAAAATGTACTTTATGCTGGGTCTTCCTACAGAAACAGATGAGGACTTGGAAGGAATAGCAGACTTATGCGACAAGATAGTTGAAAAGTATTTTGAAATACCAAAAGAGGACAGGCCTCGTCCGGTAACAGTAAATGCCAGCGCTTCATGCTTTGTGCCTAAGCCTTTTACACCTTTCCAGTGGGACGCACAGGACACATTTGAAAGCTTTGGAAGAAAAGGGGCTCTTGTAAAAAATGCCGTAAAACGCAAACAAGTACGTTTTACTTACCATAATACAATGATGAGTTCTCTTGAAGGTGTTATGGCAAGAGGTGACAGAAAAGTTTCAAAAGCTATTTATAGAGCTTGGGAGCTTGGCTGCCGATTTGACAGCTGGAGCGATGTTTTTGATTTTGAAAAATGGCAGCAGGCTTTTGATGAAGCAGGTCTTTTAATGGAATTTTATGCTAACAGAAAGCGTGAGTATGACGAAGTATTACCATGGGAGCATATTTCTGTTGGAGTTACAAAAAGATTTTTAATTGAGGAAAGAGAAAGGGCATACAGGGCACAGACAACACCTAACTGCCGTCAGGAATGCCAAAACTGCGGCGCCAAGTCTTTTGGAGGAGGTGTGTGCTTTGATTAACGAGAATATAAGATATAGGTTTAGATTTAATAAAGGTGAAGAAGTAAAGTTTATAGGTCATTTGGATGTAATGATAGCTTTTCAAAGAGCTTTAAAACGTGCCGATATACCTATTGCTTATTCAAATGGCTTTAATCCGCATCAGCTTATAGCTTTTGCACTTCCTTTAAGCCTTGGTTACACAAGTACAGGAGAATATGGAGATTTTCAGCTTCAATGCGAAATAGAGCCTGATGAGCTTAAAGAAAGACTGAATAATGCTCTTCCTTGTGGTATGCATGTTACAGAGCTTATAAAGCTTAAAGAAGGTGTTAAAAATACTATGGCAAGTGTTTGTGCTGCGTCTTACGATATTAAATTTGATGAGTCGGTAACACCAGAGGATGTCAACAATAACTTAAAAGGCTTTTTGGAGCTTAAAGAGATTGTGGTAATGAAAAAAACAAAAAACAACTTTAAAGAAACAGATATAAAGCCGGATATTATTAATATTGAGAATATTTCGGACAATACAGCTGCTTTAAGGGTACTTGTAAATGCTGGAAGTATTAAAAACCTTAAACCGGAATCGGTGGCAGAAGCTTTCTGCAATTATATAAACAAAGAGTACAACAGATATAAAATGTCGTTTAACCGCAATAATATGCTTATGAAAGATAAATACGGTCAGCTTGTAAGCCTAACAGACGGAGTTGGTTTGAATTGAAAAAAATTATTGTTGACGATTCCTTTTTTCAAACAAGAATAGCCCTTGTTAAAGATGGAGAGCCTATTGAATTTTTTTACCAAAGCAGGCAGGAAAAAAGCCTTGTGGGCAATATATATGTCGGGATTGTAGAAAACTGTCTTAAAGGTATGCAGGCGTGTTTTGTAAATATTGGTCTTGATAAAAATGGATATTTGCCTTTATCTAAAGACAGAAAACTTAAAAACGGCCAAACGGTTGTTGTTCAGGTAGAAAAAGATGCTTTTGGCACAAAAGGCGTTGTGCTTACTGAGAAAATATCATTTACAGGTAAGTTTGCCGTTATTATTCAAAATGATGGAAAAAGTATTGGTATATCAAAAAAGATTACAGATAAAAATGAACGCGACAGGATTTTTTCAATAGTTTCTGATATTGTTCCTGAAAACTGCTCAGTTATTGTAAGAACAGAGGGTGAGAACAAAAGCGCTGAAGATTTTGAAAGCGAAATTAGTTATCTTGCGGAAAAATCTGAATTTGTATTTAATAAAGCAATATATCATAAAGCGCCATCACTTATATTTGAGGAAGAAGATTTTGTTGTTAAAACGCTGAAAAATATTTTTACTTCAGATGTGGACGAGGTTATTTTAAACAGTGAAAAAGATTTTAATAGTGTGTCTGCTATTTCGTCTTTTAAAAACGGCAAAATTGAGCTTTATAGCGGAAAAGTGCCTATATTTTCGGAGTATTTTATAGAAAGCAAAATAGATAAGCTTTTCAGCAATAAAATTTGGCTTAAAAGCGGCGGATTTATTGTTATTGAACAGACGGAAGCCTGTGCTGTTATAGATGTTAATACAGGAAAATACACAGGTAAAAAAGATACTGAGGAAACATTTCTTAAAACAAATGTAGAAGCTGCGGAAGAGATAGCAAAACAGCTTAGGTTGAGAAATTTATCTGGAATGATAATAATAGACTTTATAGATATGAAAAGTGAAGAAAACAGACTTTTGCTTACTAAAAAACTTCAGGAGGCCGTAAGCAGTGACAGACTTAAAACAACAGTTGTAGGGCTTACAGAATTAGGGCTTATGCAGATGACTAGAAAAAAGAGCAGCCTGCCAGTTCTGGATTTAATAAGCCGTGATTGCATGTGTTGTAAAGGAAGCGGAAAGATACCATCTTTTGAGTATACTTCAGGTAAAATACTGCGTGAAATAGAAACTGTTTTTTCTCAAACAATGTTCAGCGCAGTTATTGTTAAATCTAATAAAAAAGTTTTAGACTTTATAAAATACCGAAGCATGGATTATGTTAAGGAAATAGAGGAAAGATTTAGTAAAAGCATATTATTTGAAGAAATAGAAACAGGTTCTTTTGATTATTACGAAATAGAAAAGTCAATGCATAATAATAATGGCGTTTAATGAAAAATATAGCTGCATTTTCAGCTTTTCTTGACTTTTATGTATCTGTATGATAAAAATAATATAGTTTGAGTTTAATTAATATAATTGGCATGTTATGCCTGTTTATCTATAAAGGAGGAGCGGAGTATGGGTCTTGATTATAAAAATGCTGGTGTAGATGTTGAAGCCGGTTATGAAGCTGTAAAACTTATGAGAGAACATGTTCAAAGCACATTTAGAAAGGAAGTGCTTACGGATATTGGAGGTTTCGGCGGACTGTTTTCGCTGGGAGCTTTTAAAGATATGGAAGAACCTGTACTTATTTCAGGCACTGATGGCGTAGGCACAAAGCTTAGATTAGCTTTTGTTCAGGACAAGCATAATACAGTAGGTATTGACTGTGTGGCAATGTGTGTTAACGATATTATATGTAACGGAGCACAGCCGTTATTTTTCCTTGATTACATAGCTTGCGGCAAAAACGTTCCTGAAAGGATAGCTGAAATTGTAAGCGGTGTTGCTGATGGCTGCCGTCAGAGCGGATGCGCCCTTATAGGCGGTGAAACAGCTGAAATGCCAGGATTTTATCCTGTTGATGAATATGATATGGCTGGTTTTGCTGTTGGCGTTATAGATAAAAAAGATATTATTAATGGTGAAAAAATAGTTGAAGGCGATGTTATAATTGGTCTTCCTTCAAGCGGTGTTCACTCAAACGGCTATTCTCTTGTAAGAAAGGTATTTGAGCCTATTGAGGAATATGCTAAAGAATATGTTGACGAGCTTGGAATGACTATAGGCGAATGTCTTTTAACACCTACAAAGATTTATGTTAAAGAAATATTAAGCCTTATGAAAAAAGCAGAAATTAAAGGCATAAGTAATATTACAGGCGGCGGATTTATAGAAAATATCCCAAGATGCCTTCCTAAAGGTAAGGGCCTTTGCGCAACAATAGAAGAAGGAACATGGCCTGTTCTTCCAATATTTGACCTCATGCAAAAACGCGGAGAAATTGACAGAGCTCATATGTATAATACATTTAATATGGGTATAGGTATGGTGCTTGTTTGTGATAAAGAAAATGCAGACAAAATTCTTGCCGCAGTTGAGGAAATGGGCGAGAAAGCATATGTTATAGGCAAAATTACAAAGAATGATGAAAAAGAGGTAGAAGTATGCTTAAAGTAGGAGTTCTTGTTTCAGGAGGCGGAACAAACCTTCAGGCTATACTTGACAACATAGAAAGCGGATACATAAATAATGCTAAAATAGTAACCGTTATAAGCAGCAATCCGGAGGCTTATGCTTTAAAAAGAGCTGAAAAGTATGGTATTAATGCCGTATGTATTAAAAAAAAGGATTTTTCAGATGAAGAAAGCTTTCTTAATGCAATGGAAAAGCATTTAGACTCATTTGGTGTTGAGCTTATAGTTTTAGCCGGTTTTATGACTGTTCTTGGAAAATCTTTTACTGAAAAATACAAAAATAAAATAATTAACATACATCCGGCGCTTATACCGTCTTTTTGCGGTGACGGTTTTTACGGCCTTAAAGTACATGAAGAAGCCCTTAAAAAAGGTGTTAAAGTTACAGGTGCCACAGTGCATTTTGTTAATGAGGAGACCGATGGCGGCCCTATAATACTTCAAAAGGCTGTAGAAGTACAGGATGATGATACGCCTGAGATACTTCAAAAACGAGTTATGGAGCAGGCTGAATGGAAGATATTTCCTGAGGCTGTTAAACTTATTTCTGAAGGAAAGATTGTTGTTGAAGGCAATAAAGTTAGGAGGCTTTTATAATGAAAGTTTTAGTAGTTGGCAGCGGCGGAAGAGAACATGCCATTATTTGGAAGCTTAAACAAAGCCCAAAAGCTGATAAAATATATTGTGCCCCAGGTAATGCTGGTATAGCTCAGGACGCTCAGTGTGTACCTATTGGCGCTATGGAAATAGATAAGCTTGTTCAGTTTGCCAAAGACGAAAATATAGATTTTACAATTATTGGTATGGACGACCCATTGGTTGCTGGTGTAGTTGATGCTTTTGAGGCAGAAGGCCTTAGAGTATTCGGACCAAGAAAGAATGCCGCTATTATAGAAGGAAGCAAGGCTTTTTCAAAAGACCTTATGAAAAAATACGGTATTCCTACAGCTAAATACGAAACTTTCGATAACTACGATGAAGCTAAAAAGTATGTTCTTAGCCAGAGTGTGCCTATAGTAGTTAAAGCCGACGGTCTTGCTCTTGGAAAAGGAGTTTTAATCTGTCAAAGTCACGATGAGGCAGTTGCAGCACTTGATGAAATAATGGTTGATAAAAAGTTCGGTGCTTCAGGAAGCAAAGTTGTAATTGAGGAATTCCTTACAGGCCCTGAAGTTTCTGTACTTTCATTCTGTGATGGAAAGACAGTAGTTCCTATGGTTTCTGCGCAGGACCATAAAAGAGCTTATGACAATGATGAAGGCCTTAATACAGGCGGAATGGGTACATTTTCTCCAAGCCGTATATACACAAAAGAAATCAATGATGACTGTATGGAAAAAATATTCAAGCCTACAGTTGCTGCAATGGCTAAAGAGGGTAGACCTTTTGTTGGAGTTCTTTACTTTGGCCTTATGCTTACAAAAGACGGTATGAAAGTTATTGAATACAATGCTCGTTTTGGAGACCCTGAAACACAGGTTATTCTTCCAAGACTTAAATCTGATTTGCTTGAGATAATGGAAGCGTGTGTTGATACAACACTTGATAAAATGGATATTCAGTGGTACGATAATGCAGCTGTTTGTGTTGTTGAAGCCAGCGGCGGATACCCTGTAAAATATGATAAGGGTTACGAAATAACAGGTCTTGACAGTGTTAAAGGCAGAGATGACATAATAGTTTTCCATGCAGGAACAGCTGAAAAAGACGGAAAACTTGTAACAAATGGCGGACGTGTACTTGGCATAACAGGTATAGGCAAAGACATTGATGAAGCCAGAACAAAAGCTTATGAAGGCGTTGATTTGATTGACTTTGAGAAAAAGCATTTCAGGCATGATATAGGCATTAAAAAATACTAATTTATATAGTGCTGCATGAAGATTATTCCTGCGGCATAATTTCTAATATATTATTTTAAAACTTTACAAACGGGAAATGGTTTAACATTGAGGAGTGTGAGATATATGACAGATATTCAGGTCTGCATAGGAAGTGTATGTCATCTTAAAGGTTCATATGACATTATTAACAAGCTTAATAAATTAATTGAGGAAAATGGTCTTAGTGATAAATATAAGGTTAAGGCAACTTTCTGCCTTGGCAACTGTGTGGGAGCAGTATGTGTAAAACTTAGAGAGGAGATTTACTCTGTTCTTCCGGAAACAGCTGAGCAGTTCTTTAACGAGAACGTAAAAGGAAGTGCTGAATAATGAGACTTTTTAACTTTACTGTTTCCAATTGCCGCAACTGCAACAAATGTGTGCGTGAGTGTCCGGTAAAAGCCATTAGATTTATCAATAATGAGGCTAAAATATCTGAGACACGATGTATTGCCTGCGGACAGTGTTTTGTTGCCTGCCCACAGCACGCAAGAAATGTTCAAAACGATGTTGAAAAAGTTCTTAATGCTATTGATTATGGCAAAAGAATAGTTGCTATACTTGATTCGGCTTACATGGGAACATTTAAAGAGCCGGCAAAGTTTGTATCAGCTTTAAGGGCTTTGGGTTTTGATTCAGTTCAGGAAATGGCAGCGGCTTCAGAGAAAGTTACGGAGCTTTATATTAACTATATTAATGAAAATGCCGGCAAACAGGATTACTTTATTTCCAGTACATGCCCAGCAACATATATATTTATTGAAAAATACCACCACGAACTTATAAAATATCTTATGCCTGTAGCTTCGCCTATGGTTATGATGGGAAGGGTAATTAAAAAAGACGACCCTAACTGTATGGCTGTTTATATTGGCCCATGCTTAAGTAAAAAGTATGAGACATTCCCTAAAGACGGAGCAGAGGTTGATGCACATATCACTTTTGTAGAGATTTTAAAGATGTTCAGAAGGCGCGGCATAAACATTGATAATATGGAGCCTTCTATTCCGGATTTGGTTCCAGCACATTCTGGTGAAAATTACTCAATATCCGGTGATATGTGGCCAGAGCTTACAAAAACAGTTGAAGATAATGGATATGACATTTTAAGAGTAAATGGTATGGACAATGTAAAAGAGCTTTTTGAGAGCATTGAAAACGGTACTCTTGAAAAATGTTATATTGGTTTATCAGCCTGTAATGAGTCATGCATTAATGGGCCGTTTATACCTTGGGATGCAAATGGACTTTTCTGTAGAAGGCAGAAAATTAAATCTTTTGCTGAAAAAGGCGGCTGGGGAGTAGGCCGTAAAAAAATAGATTGGGATAAAATAGATACATCATACACATTTGTACCTATTGAAGTACCTAAAGACCAGCCTGAAGAAGCTGAAATACGAAAAATTCTTCTTGATATGGGCAGAAAAACAAAAGCAGATGAGTATGACTGTGGTGCCTGCGGTTATAATACATGCCGTGAAAAGGCAATAGCAGTTTATAACGGTATGGCAAGCATTGAAATGTGTTGGCCTAATATGAGAGAGAAGGCTAAAAGAATAGGAGATTTATTCTTTAGAAACTCAATTAACATACTCTTTCTGCTTGACAAAAACTTAAATATTCTGCAAATCAATCCTGTAGGTGAAAGAAAGCTTGGTTTTAGAGAAGAAGAAGCTATAGGAAAACCTGTTGATATATTTAATGCTGGAAGGGATATTTATCAGCAGGCGCTTAATATAAAGAACGATATTCTTAACGTTAAAATGCGTTTGAAAGACAAAAACTTAACTGTAATTACTAACATTGTATATATAGAAGGCGACGAGATTTTTGTTTTAATGCAGGATGTTACACAGGAAGAAGAACGCAAGGAAGAACTTGCGAAGCTTAAAATGCATACTGTTGAAACAGCTCAAAATGTTATTGAAAAGCAGATGAGAGTTGCTCAGGAAATAGCAAGTCTTTTAGGCGAAACAACAGCAGAAACAAAAGTTGTTCTTAACAGGCTTAAAGATGTTGTGCTTAAAGAAGAAGGTGATTAAATGTATTATATTGACACTTCTTTTGATAGTTTGGTAAAGCACGGCGAGGAGCTTTGTGGGGACCATGTTGAACAGGCGCGGCTTAAAGACAGCTGCATACTTGTTTTATCCGATGGGCTTGGAAGCGGTGTAAAAGCTAATATCCTTGCTACCCTTACATCTAAAATAGCTGTTACAATGCTTAAAGAAGGAGCAACCCTTGAGGAAACAATAGATACTATAGTGCATACCCTTCCTGTCTGCAATGAAAGACATTTAGCGTATTCAACTTTTACTATAGTAAAAATATATAATGACGGACGCGGATATGCTGCTGAGTTTGACAATCCATTTATATTTTTAATAAGAAATGGAGAAAATGTACCACTTAAACGCCAAAAGAGAGTACTTAATAACAAAACTATATATGAATGCAGTTTTACAATGGATAGAGATACTCTCCTTGTGGCCGTAAGTGACGGCGTTATTCATGCTGGAGTAGGGCGCTCCCTTGATTTAGGCTGGCAGTGGGATAATGTAGATGAATATGTTAAAAACCTGAATATGGATTTTTCCGCTCTTGATATAACAAATAATATTCTGGATAAATGCCGGAATTTATATGAAAATGAGGCCGGAGATGATACAACGGTGCTTTCTGTTAAGATTAAAGAGCAGGAAACAATAAATCTTTTTACTGGTCCGCCTAAAAATCCATCTGAGGATTATAATGTCATAAAAGAGATACTTAACGCCGAAGGCAAAATTGTGGTATGCGGCGGAACAACAGCCAATATAGTAGCTCGTTTATTAGGCGCAGAGCTTGATGTGGATATATCCACAATGACTCAGGAACTGCCGCCTATTGGAAAAATACCAGGAATTGAGCTGGTTACAGAAGGCGTTATTACAATTAATAAAGCACTGGATATAATGCGTGATTATATTGTGCCTGAAAAAAATGCGGCAGCTTTGAAAAAGCTTAATGAAAAAAATTCAGCTTCAATGCTGGCGGCTCTTATAATAGAAAGATGCGAAAAGCTAAATATGTGGATAGGACAGGCAGTAAATCCGGTTCATCAAAATCCAAAATATCCTATGGACTTCCACTTTAAAATGAAACAGCTGGAAGACTTTATTTCTGTTGTAAGGCAAATGGGAAAAGAAGTAAATGTTGTTTATATTTAATTAAAAGTAGAAGGAATATTCAAAGGGGAAACGTATGAGTAAATTTGAAAGTAATGTTCAATATACTAAATATCTTGTAAATAGAGAAATTGCCAAAAGATTTCTTGCGGGTGAAAATCTTAATGAGGTAATAGAGGATATAGCTGAGACAATTATACCTGGCCCAAAGCCTATTACACGTTGCTGTATTTATAAAGAAAGGCATATTATTGGGGATAGGGTTAAAATTGCTATTGAGCCGCTTAAAGAAGGCGAAAATGTTATTAGAATTATACGCTCTGCATGTGATGAATGCCCTGTGGACCGTTTTGTTGTAACAGAAGCATGCCGTGGTTGTCTTGCCCATAAATGCCATGAGGTATGCCCAAGAAATGCTATAACTATTGTAAACCACAGAGCTTATATTAATCAGGAATTGTGTATAGAGTGCGGCAGATGCCACGATGTATGCCCGTTTGGTGCTATCAGTGATGTTTTAAGACCATGCCTTTGCTCTTGCGGTGCTAAAGCTATTGTTATTGATGAGGATAAAAAGGCTTACATTGATGATGAAAAATGTACTCACTGTGGTGCTTGCGTTTACAACTGCCCATTTGGTGCTATTGTAGATAAATCTTATGTTGTTGAAATGCTTGACTTAATTAAAAAGTCTGAAAATAATTCTAAATACAAAGTTTATGCCATTGTTGCGCCGGCTATTTCAAGCCAGTTTACAGAGGCTAAAATTGAGCAGGTAATAAACGGAATAGAAAAGATAGGTTTCTTCCATGTAGTTGAGGTTGCTCTTGGTGCTGACATTGTTTCATGCCACGAAGCTAAAGAATTTGCTGAAACAATAGAAGAAAGAAAATGGATGACAACTTCATGCTGCCCGGCTTTTGTAAAATATATAGAAAAGAACTATCCAGACCTTATGAGCCATGTATCTGGTACTGTTTCGCCTATGATAGCTATTGCGCGTACAATTAGAAATCTTGAGCCTAACTGTAAGATAGTATTTATAGGCCCTTGCACAGCTAAGAAAATGGAAATTAACGAAGAAGACCTTAAAGGTGATGTTGACTTAGTAATTACATTTGAGGAATTGAGAGCTGTGTTTGACGCTATGGAAATAGACCTTACAAAGTGCGAAGAAACAAGCCTTGATAATGCTTCATATTATGGAAGACTTTTTGCTAGAAGCGGCGGTGTAAGCGAGGCTGTTAAACAGGCTAATATAAACCTTGGTATAAATGCTGATATACAGCCTGTTAAATGCAATGGACTTGATGAGGTTGTTAAAACTCTTAAAATTGCTTCATTTGGAAGACTTAACGGCAATCTTATAGAAGGTATGGCCTGCAAATGCGGCTGTATAGGCGGTGCGGCTTCTATAAGCCACGGACCTAAAGACATGTCTGAAGTTGACAAATATGGCAAGCTTTCTAAAGAAGAAAACAGTGTTCAGGCAACAAGAATTTTTGACCTAGACAATATTGATTTGGAGAGAAAATACAAAATTCTTCAAAATAAAGAAGAAAAATAATATTGAAAACGGCTGTAACTAACAAGTTACAGCCATTTTTAAGGTTAATCAGCCGCTTTAAATAATGTTTAACAAATATTAAATATTATATTATTGTGCTGGTATAAAAGAAATTGTATAATAAAATGGCATTATAAAATAAAAAAGCGGGTGATGTATATGGATAGAAAAAACAGACGAAAAAAGCGGATAAAAAGGCAGATAGCTGTTTTGGCAGCTTTTGTAATAGTTATTGTTTTAGTTGTTTTTTTATGTATTACTATTTATAATTTTGCTTTTAACAGAGCAAAAGACTATGCAACTGCGCCAAGCACATCTTCGGTAACAAGTGAGGTACAAACAGTACGTATTACTATACCTGAAGGCGCTGTTACAAAAGATATAGCCGAAATACTTGAGGAAAACGGCTTAATTTCAAGCAAGCTTATGTTTAGATTGCAAAGCAAATATAAAGGCTACGACGGTACATACGTTAAAGGAACTTACGATATACCTATGGGCACGGATTCTGAAGAGATAATGAAAATAATACAGGCTGGGCCGGTTGTAGACGAATCAAGAAAAGTTACTATACCAGAAGGATATACTGCAAAGAGAATAGCCGAGACACTTGAGGAAAAAGGTATAGTCACAGCTGATGAGTTTATTGATGAAATGAATAACGGCCAGTTTGACTATGATTTCTTAAAAGATATACCAAAAAGAGATTATTATTTGGAAGGATATCTTTTCCCGGCTACATATCAGTTTGAAGAAGGTGCAACAGCTCATGATGTAATTTGTGCTATGCTTGACAGATTTCAAATTGCTTATGACAACATACTTAAAAATGTTTCATCTGACTATACTACAGATGAGATTATTACAATAGCTTCAATGGTTGAATCAGAAATACAGGTGGACAGTGAAAGAAGTATTGCCGCAGGTGTAATTTACAACAGACTTGCTCAGGGAATGAAGCTGCAAATAGACTCTACAGTTCAGTATGCTTTAGGCACAAGAAACGAAGTTGTTACTTATGAAGACCTTGAAATTGATTCGCCGTATAATACTTATTTATACGCAGGTCTTCCGGCTGGGCCTATTTGCAACCCAGGCGAAGCTGCTTTGGAGGCTGCCGCAAACCCTGATGATAATGATTATTTATATTATGTGGTTAAAGAAAGAGGCAGCGGTGAACACGTATTTACAAATAATTACGAAGATTTCTTAAAAGCTAAGGAAGAATATCAAAATAGCTTTAATAATTAATGGTGATTAATATATGAAATATTTTACAGATGATTATATAAGTAAGTACATTAGGCTTATACAGCCTAAGTATGACGGTGTATTGGGTGATATACAGGAAGAAGCGCTTTCAATGGAAATCCCTATTATACCCCACGAAACAGCAAGGTTTTTAAGCACGCTCTTAACAATTAAAAGGCCTAAAGAAGTGCTGGAGATAGGTACAGCTGTGGCTTTTTCCGCAGGTCTTATGTGCAGATATTTACAGCCTGACGGACATGTTACAACAATAGACCGTTATGAGCTTATGCTTAAAGACGCACGAAAGAATATTAAGCGATTAGGTTTAGAGGATAAAATAAAAATAATACAGGATGATGCGGCTAATGTATTGCCAGCTTTACAAGGACCATACGACTTTATATTCCTTGATGCGGCTAAAGGGCAGTATATACAATTTTTGCCGCATATATTAAGGCTTATGCCTATAGGCGGTGTATTTGTTGCTGATGATGTGCTTCAAGGTGGTAATATTGCAAAATCAAGATTTTCGCTTGAACGCAGACAGAGAACAATACACAAGAGAATGAGAAATTTCCTTTGGGATATATCTCATTTAGACTGTCTTGAATCGTCTATAATACCTATAGGTGATGGAATAGTGCTTTGCACTAAAGTAAAAGAATATGTTCCTAAAGAAGGAGAATTTAGTGATGATTGAAAATAAAAAGATTGAGCTTTTGGCTCCTGCCGGAGATTATGAAAAGCTTGTTATAGCTGTTTTATATGGTGCAGACGCAGTTTATATAGGCGGAGAAGAATACGGCTTAAGGGCAAAAGCCAAAAATTTTGATTTGGAAACAATGAAAAAAGGTATAGAGTTTGCCCACAGCCATGGTGTTAAAGTGTATGTTACTGCCAATATATACGCTCATAACGATGATTTTTATGGTATGGCGGAGTATTTTAAAAAAGTATATGAAATAGGCGCTGACGCTCTTTTAATATCAGATTTAGGTGTATTTTCAGTAGCTAAGGAAGCAGTGCCTGATATGGAAATACATGTTTCAACTCAGGCAAATAACACAAACTACATGAGTGCTAAAATGTGGTATTCCCTTGGTGCAAAAAGAGTTGTTGCTGCAAGAGAGCTTTCGTTAAAAGAAATTAAGGAATTACGTGAAAACATTCCGTCTGATATGGAGATAGAAACATTTGTGCATGGTGCAATGTGTATTTCATATTCTGGCAGGTGTCTTTTAAGTAATTATCTTACTGGCCGTGACGCAAATCATGGGGAGTGTGCTCATCCATGTCGCTGGAAATATTATCTTGTGGAAGAAACACGTCCAGGTGAATATATGCCTGTTAATGAAAACGAAAGGGGCACATATATTTATAATTCAAAGGATTTGTGTATGATTGACCACATACCTGAGCTTATTGATGCCGGTGTTCAGAGCATGAAAATAGAAGGCAGAATGAAAACACCGTTTTATGTGGGAACTGTTGTTAAAGCTTATCGTGAGGCTATAGACGCTTACCTTCGTTCACCGGAAGAATATGAAAAGAACAAACAGCACTATATTGATGAGGTTTCAAAAGCCAGCCACAGAGACTTTACTACTGGATTTTATTTTGGAAAGCCTGGCGGAAATGAACAGGTTTATACAAACAACTCTTATATAAGGGACTATGACTTTGTTGGAATGGTTGAGGAAGACTATGACGAAAAAACTGGCTGCGCTTTAATTATGCAAAGAAACAAGTTTGAAGTAGGCGATGAGCTTGAGATTTTGCCGGCAAAAGGACCTGCGCAAAAAATTACTATTACTGAAATGTGGAATGAAGACGGTATTCCTGTTGATTCAGCCCCACATCCTAAAGAGATTTTAAAAGTAAAACTTCCAGTTTCTGTAAAAAAATATGATATGCTTAGAAAAGAAATAAAAGAGTAATATTGCGGAAATGAAAGAGTAATGTTGCGTTCATAATTTGTTAACACAATCTTTTTCATTTACTGGTAATATATATTCACCGGGTGAAATAATTTAGTTTTAAATGGAGGATTAATTTTATGAAAAAGAATATATTAGGTAAACTCGCTATTGCAGCTTTTATTTCAACTATGGTTATTGGTTCAAGTGCTTTTGCAGATACTGCTGATACAACAGCTAATACAGAAACAACAGCTGTTGAAACAACACAGGAAGCGGAAAACAGTATTGAAATACTTAAAAATGAAAAATCAGACTATGTTGTATACAAAGGAACAGTTACAGGTATAGATGAAGGCGATGATGGATATATATCTGTTACAATTTCTGAAACTGGTTTAAAAGCTAATTTAGCATCTGATGCGGTTGTTATGGATGCAGCAGATGGAAGCATTAAAAAATCAGCAGATATTAAAGAAGGTATGAATATAATGGTTGTTTTAGGCGCTAACACACCTATGACAATGAGCATTCCACCTATGACAAGCAGTGTGGTTGCAACAATAATAAATGCTGATGATAATGTTGATTTTTCAGTTTACAATGATGAGCTTGTAAATGCTGAAAATACACTTCAGCTTAATACTGAGTCAGACATAATTGTTAAAGATATAAAGGGTGAAGACCTTACAGTTGATGATATTAAAAATAACGCAGCAGTTGTTGCTTACGGAATTTCAACAAAAAGCATACCTGCACAGACAACACCTAGTCTTGTTGTTGTAATTGGTGATGAAGCTGCTGTTGAGCCTGAAACAGGCGATGTAGATGAGGAAGAAGAAGCAGTTGATAAATCCCCTGTTAAACTTCGTGAAATTTGCGAAAATGCAGGATATAAAGTAAAATGGACATCAAATGATGAGCCTATTGAAATCTCAAATGGAGAAAAAACAATAACTGTAACTAAAGACTCAAATAAATGCACAATTACAGGTTCAGAAGTTGGAATAAATGCTGAGCTTTCAGGTGATATTTATCTTGAAGGCGACACAATGATGGCTCCATACGATTTAGCATCATATTTATAATTTGATACAAGGGTATATGTGCTTCCGGCGGGGGGATTTTTGTGAAAGCGGTTATTTCCGGCAAGAAAAAGGCAATTGCTGATTATATGGTTGATGAAGCAAAAAAAATGGGCTATGACGTAATTCTGCATGAGGATGAAAAAGTACCTTTGAATTATGAAGAATTAGGCTG
This sequence comes from uncultured Clostridia bacterium, assembly GCA_944377425.1. GTDB lineage: Bacteria > Bacillota > Clostridia > Lachnospirales > Anaerotignaceae > Neoanaerotignum_A. The sequence goes on along the minus strand of CALWEX010000101.1, from coordinate 11,394 downwards.
CGATGTATTAGTTCAGCTAAATATGTTCAGCTGTAATAAGCCTGAAGATTTTAGAAACTTAAAATTTGTTCAAGCCTTAATGGTTGGAACAGATAATCAGCCAATAGAAAAGCTTAAAAGCATGAATGTGATGTATTCAAGCATGAAAGGTGTTTTCGATAAGCCTATAGCTGAGTTTATTATAATGCGCATACTTGATATATATAAACATATGCGCACTTATGAAAAAGAGCAGAAAGAGCACAGCTGGTCTAAAAGGTTTGACTTGCTTGAGCTTAGTGGAAAAAAAGCCGCTATACTTGGCATGGGTCATATAGGAGTTGAAACAGCAAAGCGCTTAAGAGCTTTTGAAACTTGCTGTGACGGATTTTCACGAAGTCTTAAAAATGCAGAAGCGTTTGATAATGCCTATAAAATAGATACCCTTAAAGAAAAAATAGGCGACTATGACATAGTTATAGTTTCTATACCGCTTACAGAAGACACATACCACCTTTTTGATTATGATATGTTTAATGCTATGAAAGACGGCTCTGTTTTTATTAACATAGCTCGTGGCGGAATACAAAGCGAAGAAGCTTTATATAACGCTTTACAAAGTGGCAAGCTTATGGCAGCGGCAGTTGATGTGTTTGAAAAAGAACCTCTAGACCCTAATAGTCCACTTTGGGACTTGGAAAACTTCTTTTACTCACCACACAATAGTTTTTGTGGCGATAAAAACGATGAAACCACTGCCAAAATAGTGCTTGATAATTTAAGAGCCTTTATTGAAGGCAGAAATATAAATGATTTGGTTTAATAAATAAAACCTATTGTTTGATTTTTGCCTGATAAATACATGAATTTAATAATGGTTTTTTAAAAAGGGGCGTTCATAAGGACGCCTCTTTTGGTGTATATAATAATTAAAAAATATTGTATTGAAAAATTTTTTTGCAGAATAAAAACGATTAAATAATTTGAAAAATTTATTAGTCAAATTAAAATAAAGTAATATAAAAAGGGATATATTGTTAATATTGAATGTATAGATTTCAAGAATAATATTTTTATTATACTTTTAAAAAATATTATGTGGTATATACAAAGCAGTATTAATAATTTTAAGGCATATTATGAGAGTTATTGCAATAAAATATTTGATTTAAGTTTTGAATTTATAAGAAGTTTTTTTGACCATAATTTAAAAAATTTTAAATAACACTTGATTTTTTTATAAAAACATGGTATTTATATAAAAGATGTTATGCAGAAACTTGAACAGAGGCGTTCTCAATTTTTGAGGACGCTTTCTATGTATTGGATAAATTAAAAGAAAGGACAGCGATAATATGAGCGAAGCTATATCTATACCTGAAATTTATGGGAGCAGAGTATTTAGCGACTCGGTAATGTGCGAAAAACTGCCTAAAAAGATTTATAAAGAGTTAAAAAGGTCTATTGAAACTGGCACAGAGCTTTCACCTGAAATAGCAGAGGTTGTTGCTAATGCTATGAAAGATTGGGCTATTGAAAAGGGTGCTACACACTATACACATTGGTTCCAGCCTATGACTGGTATTACAGCTGAAAAACATGATGCCTTTATATCACCAGTAGAAAACGATAAGGTAATAATGGAATTTTCAGGAAAAGAGCTTATAAAAGGAGAACCTGACGCATCTTCATTCCCTTCCGGCGGACTGCGCGGAACTTTTGAAGCAAGAGGTTATTCTGTTTGGGACTGTACATCACCTGCTTTTCTTAAAGAGGATGCTGGCGGTTTAACTCTTTGCATACCAACTGCTTTTTGCTCCTATACGGGTGAAGCACTTGATAAGAAAACTCCACTTTTACGCTCTATGGAAGCAATTAATATTCAGGCATTAAGAATATTAAGGCTTTTTGGAGATACTGAAACTAAAAAAGTAACAACATCTGTAGGAGCTGAGCAGGAATACTTTTTAGTTGATAAAAATATGTACGACAAAAGAAAAGACCTTATTTTTGCTGGACGTACACTTTTTGGAGCTATGCCGCCTAAGGGCCAGCAGCTTGATGACCACTATTTTGGTGCAATTAGAGAACGTGTTTCTGAGTATATGAAAGACCTTGATATAGAGCTTTGGAAGTTGGGCATATCAGCTAAAACAGAGCATAATGAGGCTGCTCCGGCTCAGCACGAGTTAGCGCCTATATATGATGACACAAACATAGCTACAGACCATAACCAGCTTGTAATGGAGTATATGAAAAAGCTTGCTCCACGTCATGGCCTTGAATGTTTGCTTCATGAAAAGCCTTTTGCAGGTGTTAACGGCTCCGGAAAGCATAATAACTGGTCATTAGCTACAGATACTGGTAAAAACATATTTAGCCCTGGAAAAGAGCCTCATAAAAATAAACTTTTCCTGTTATTCCTTTTAGCCGTTATTAAAGCTGTTGATGAAAATGCTGTTATTCTTAGACTTGGCGCATCAAATGCCGGAAATGACCACAGACTTGGAGCAGCAGAAGCTCCACCAGCTATAATTTCTATTTTCCTTGGTGAGCAGCTTGAAGATATATTAAACCAGATAGAGCTTGGCAATCTTACAAGCAGCAAGAGCGAAACATCTATGACTATAGGCGTTTCAACTATTCCATCTATTAAAAAAGATGTAACAGACAGAAACAGAACTTCACCTTTTGCTTTTACAGGCAATAAATTTGAGTTTAGAATGGTTCCTTCATCTGACTCTATAGCTTGCCCTAACTATATTCTTAATACTATTGTTGCAGAGGCTTTAATGCAGTTTGCTGATGAGCTTGAAAAAGCTGATAATTTTGATGAAGCTTTAGATAAGCTTATGCAGAGAACAGTTAAAGAACATAAGAGAATTATATTTAATGGCAACGGGTATTCTGATGAGTGGGTAAAAGAGGCAGAAAGAAGAGGGCTTCCAAACTGCAAGTCGATGGTTGATTCTGTAGAGTCAATGGTAGAGCCTCGCACAGTTGAAATGTTTAAGCGCCATGGTGTTTTAACAGAAGTAGAGTGTGCTGCAAGAGCCGAAATTTCTTATGAGAACTATATAAACAGAGTTTTAATAGAAGCAAGAACAATGGTTGATATGGTTGCTAAGCAGATTAAGCCAACTGTAATCAACTATGCAAAATCTGTTGCAGATAGTGTAGTATCTCTTAATGCAGCTGGTGCTGACGCTGAGGTAGAAAAAGAACTTCTTAAAAATATTACTGATAATATTACAGAGATGGATAAGGCTTATAAGAAGCTTAGAGCTGAGATTGATAAGTCATCAGAAATTGAGGGCATAAAAGAAAAAGCTTTCTTTGTAAAAGACCATATATTTACTACAATGAGTGAGCTTAGAAAACCTGCTGATGAGCTTGAAATGCTTGTTTCAGAAGAATGCTGGCCTTTCCCAACTTATGGAGATTTATTATTCTATTCGTAATTAAATAATATAAATTATAAAATGGGTAAAACATATACTGTTATTTTGATAACAATGTTTTACCCATTTTTTTGTTTTTAAAATTTTTAATTATAGTTTCAGCCAAAAAATAACAATAAAATTTTTTTAACAATATAGTAAATATACTGTTGTACTAAATTTAATACAAAGAATGATTTTTTTATTGTGACATAAAAAATTGCACATTTTTTAAAGTATTTGGTATACATATTATTACATAAAAATATCGTATGTCTTATGAAAGTTAGTTTAATTATTCAGTTTTTGCAAATAAAAATTGTGCAATAATAATATAATTATAATAAATAGTATGCTAAATATGTTTAAAAACAGATTTTAATTTTTAATGATATTATTGATTGTGCTTAAAAAAGTACAATAACCTTATTGAAAGTGAAAAATTTTGTTGTATAATAAATATGTACCGGTAGTTAAATACCCATTAAAGGGGAGGATGCTGCGATGTATCTTGATGATAAACGTGTTAGGATTATATCAGGCCATTACGGAAGCGGTAAAACGGAATTTGCTGTTAACTACGTCACAAACCTTAAAAAGCTTTCAAAAAATAAAGTTGCTATTTCGGATATGGATATAGTTAACGTGTATTTCCGTTCTAGGGAAAAAAAGGATGAGCTTATAAAACAAGGTATTGAAGTTTTTGACTCATCAATTGGCTCTTCTGCTGATTTGCCTGCTATACCTAAAGAAATGTTGGTTCCGTTTGTTGATAAAGAATACGACTATGTTGTAGACCTTGGCGGAAACGAGGTAGGAACCATTGTTTTAAGAAGGTTTAGAGAACATATTGATATTTCCGAAGTTGATTTTTTTATGGTTGTTAATGTTTTCAGGCCAGACACACAAACTGTTGATGCTATTATTGAGCAAAAAGAAAGGCTTGAAACCACATCTGGTTTTAAAATTACAGGATTTATCAATAACACCAATCTTGTAAGAGAAACATCTGCCGAAGATTTGCTTTATGGCGATAAATTGCTTAAAGAAGCAAGTGAAAAGACGGGTGTTCCTATAAAATATACTTCCTATGTAAAGGAGGTTGTTAAGGATATGACGCCTGAAATAATCAGCAAGCTTTCAGGCGATGTAATACCATTAAAGTACTATATGCGTGAAGTATGGATGTAATACAATTTCAGGAGGTGCTTTTTTTAATGGCAAAGTTTAATGTAAAATTCGACGAGGCGTTATGTAAAGCCTGTGGTTTATGCATGACAGCTTGTCCAAAGAATCTTATCGTACTTAATACGGAGCTTACAAACGATTCCGGTTATACACCAGCTATGATGACTGATATTGAATCGTGTATCGGATGTTGCAGCTGCGCAAGAATGTGTCCGGATTGTGTTATAACAATCGAGAAAAACGACTGAGAGAGGGGGATTACATAATGGCAAAAGTGCTTATGAAAGGTAACGAAGCTACAGGAAAAGCCGCTATTTTAGCAGGATGTAAATTTTTTGCCGGCTATCCTATAACTCCACAAAATGAGGTACCAGAATATTTATCAAGAGAATTACCTCTTGCTGGCGGAACTTTTGTTCAGGCTGAGTCTGAGGTTGCTGCTATTAATATGCTTTATGGCGCCGGAAGTGCCGGAGCAAGATGCATGACATCTTCTTCATCACCTGGAATCGCCCTTAAACAGGAAGGTATTGGATACTGTGTATTTGGAGAAGTTCCATGTGTTATAAACTCTGTTTCACGTGGAGGCCCTGCTCTTGGTACAATTCAGCCATCACAGCAGGATTATAATCAGGCTACAAGAGGCGGCGCTAACGGTGACTATCATATTCCTGTACTTGCGCCTGCATCAATTCAGGAAGCAGTAGATGCTATTAAAGAAGCTTTCGAGATAGCAGACTTCTACAGAACACCTGTTATGGTTCTTCAGGATGGTCTTATTGGCCAGATGATGGAGCCTGTAGACTTTGATAAACCAGTTAAGAAAAGAGAAATACCACCTAAGAGCGAATGGGCTTTAGGTTATGGAAAAGGTAATCCTCATATTATTGAAGGTATAGTTATTGACGCTCCTGCTTGTGAGCAGAAAAACCTTAGATTCTTCAAAGAAAAATATGAAGTAATGGAAGCTAACGAAGTTAGATACGAAGAATATATGATGGACGATGCTGAGTATGCTTTTGTTGCATATGGTTCTTCTTCCAGAATTTGTAAAACAGCTATTAAAACATTAAGAGATAAAGGAATTAAGATTGGACTTATCAGACCTAAGACATTATGGCCATTCCCACAGGTTCCGTTCCAGAACAAGAACATTAAATTATTCATTGATGTTGAAATGAACATGGGTCAGATGGTTCCGGATGTTGCTCTTGCTTGCAACGATAAGAATAAAGTTAAATTCTTTGGTAGATGCGGTGGTATGATTCCATCTCCTGAAGAAGTAGTTGCAGCAGCTGAAAAGATTATAGGAGGTGCTGAATAATGTCTACAACAATATTCAAAAAACCTAATGGACTTACAGACAGAAAACTTCATTACTGCCCAGGCTGTGGACACGGTATAGTTCATAGGCTTATTGCTGAATGTATAGATGAATTAGGCGAAACAAACAACACTGTAATACTTGCTCCTGTTGGTTGTGCTGTATTCATTCCTAATTACTTTGTTTATGACTCAATTCACTGCGCTCATGGCCGTGCTCCTGCTACAGCTACAGGTGTTAAGAGAACTCATCCTGACAAAACAGTTATTACATACCAAGGCGACGGTGACCTTGCTTCTATAGGTATGGCTGAAATAGTTCATGCTGCAGCTAGAGGCGAAAAGTTCACTACAATTTTCATTAACAATGGTATTTACGGTATGACAGGCGGACAGATGGCTCCTACAACACTTCCAGGAATGAAAGCTACTACAGCTCAAAGCGGACGTGATGTGCATGTAAACGGTAACCCAATTAGAATTGCTGAGCTTTTAAGCTCTCTTGATGGACCTGCTTACATTGAAAGAGTTGCTGTAGACAGCCCTGCACATGTTGTTAAAACAAAAGCAGCTATTAAAAAAGCCCTCCAGTACCAGAAAGAAGGTCTTGGATTCTCTCTTGTTGAGGTAGTATCAAGCTGTCCTACAAACTGGGGTATGTCAGCTGTTAAAGCTATGGAGTTTGTTAAAGATAATATGATTCCATACTATCCTCTTGGAGTATATAAAGACATTAAGGAGGGAAAATAATATGGGAAAAACATTTAGAATAAGCTGTTCAGGCTTTGGTGGACAGGGCGTTATGGCTCTTGGTAAGCTTCTTGTTTATGCTGGTATGGACGAAGGCAAAGAAGTATCTTGGGTTCCTTCTTATGGCCCTGAAATGCGTGGAGGTACAGCTAACTGTTCTGTTATAGTTTCTGATGAGCCTATAGCAAGCCCTGTTGTTGACTCTAACATTGGTGTAAATGTTGTTATGAACCTTCCTTCATTCCAGAAGTTTGTACCTAAAACAGCTAAAGACGGTGTTGTTTTTGTAAACTCAAGCATTATATCAGAAAAAGTTGATATACCTGGTGTAAAGGCATATTACATACCTGTAAATGATATTGCTAACGAGCTTGGAAACCCAAGAATGGTTAACATTATTATGTTAGGTGCTATTATTGAGGTTCTCAAAATAGTTGATGTTGAAAGCATATTCAAACCAGGCGGAGCTTTTGAGCACGTATTTGGCGCAAGCAAAGCAAAACTTATTCCTGCTAATAAAGTTGCTATGGAAAAAGGCGCTGAAGCTGCAAGAAAATGCATGTGATTTGGCTTTAGTAACAAATTTTGATAAATAATATGTAAACTAAAAGGATAAATTCTTTAAAAGGAATTTATCCTTTTTTGATATAAAAGCAAAACTTTTATTAATAAAATTAATAAATTTGGTTGTGTTTTAAATATATTTTTACTAATTTATGGCATTAATCGTTATAAAATATTATAATAGAACATATAATGTTGTGCAGGTTTTAAACATAAAATTTAACTTTAAGAAGTGATTAAAAATTATATTTTATATAATACTATACACTTTTGAGCATAGCTGCAAAACTGGTAATTTGATTTAAAAGTAAAAACCAATGTATGTTAATTGTGGAGTTGAGGTAAAAAATGGACAAGTCTATAACAATAGAGCAACTGGAAAAACTGCGTTTAAAGGCGAAAAAACTAGATACATTATCTCTTGTTTTAGCAGTAATATCGCTGCCGATTTATATATGGCTTTTTTACATGGCTGAGCAAGGAGAAGAGGCTTTAACGGCGCTTTTTATTTTAAAGTTAATTACCGTATCTTTTGTTGTGTCTTTGGGAACATTTGCGCTATTGTGGTGTTTAATAGCAAGAAAAGCAAACAAAAGGTTTAAAGACAGTTATAAATCGAAGTATGTTGTTGAAACAATAAGCAGTATTTCTGGTTTTAATGACTTAAAGTATTACCCTAAAGACGGATTTAGCTGGGACGATATACGAAATGCGGCTGTTGTTGGCTGTGGTGATAAAAAATATTTTGAAAGTGAAGATTTGCTTTTTGGAATTTATGATAATGTACGATTTAAAATAAGTGATGTTACATCAAAAAAATATGTGCCAAGAGGTAAAAAGTCAAGGACAGAAATTATTTTTGATGGTCAGGTAATGTGCTTTTTCCAGTTTGATGAAATGAAAAAAAGTAACGGACATATTCAGATATTCCAAAAAGAACTTTTATCTGATATAAGTGGCTGGAAGGCTGAGCATGAAATACATACAGAAAACGAGGACTTTAATAGTAGGTTTAACGTTTATACAAGCGATGAGCATAACGCTTACTACATTTTGACTCCTCAACGGATTGAAAAAATAATGGAATTTGAAAAAACTATTAATGAACAAATATCCATCTCATTTTATGATGATAAAATGTTTGTTGCTGTAAAAAGATGGAGTATGTTTGATCCAACTACCGATAAACCTGTTTTGGAACAAGTAAAGAGCATAGCGGATGATGTGGAATATATACGCAAGGCTAAGGAGATTTTGGTTGACTAATAAAAATAATATAGTTTAAGGAGAGAAAATATATGTCAGCAAAAGAAGATTATTTGGAATTTTTAGAAAGGCGAAAAAAGGCTGTTAAGAATTCAATGTTTAAGTATTTTGTAAATCAGGAAAAGCGCTGGATAAAGCCTTTTAATATATTTGGTAATGTATATTATGTTGGTTATAGCTGGGTTTGTGTACACTTGATAGATACAGGCGAAGGTCTTTTGCTTATAGATGCTGGTAATTGTGGGGCAACAGCAATGCTTATAAAAGCTATATACGATTTAGGATTTAAGCCAGATGATGTTAAATGGATTATATTATCCCATGGGCATGTAGACCATATAGGAGCTGCTAACTTTTTTAAAAATATGTTTGGCACAAAGCTTTATATGGGAAAACCAGATGCCGATATGTTTAAAGAAAGACCAGAATTTTCTTTAATTCAGGAAAGTACTGACTTTATGGATGATATATTTGAACCTGATGTATGCATACAAAATGGGGATGAGCTGACATTTGGCAATACAAGCATTAAATGCTATATTGTGCCAGGACATACAGAAGGCTGTGTGGCACTTTTCTTTAATGCTTATGATGGCGGCAGAATAAAGCGCTGTGGTTATTACGGCGGCTTTGGGTTTAATACATTAACAAAGCAGTTCCTTGATGACTTTGGGGATTTTGAGCATAATATGTGGGATACATATTTAAAGTCAATAGACAGTGTAATTAATGAACATGTAGATATTTTTCTTGGTAATCACACAGAGAATAACAAATTTTTTGAAAAGTTAGATATACTTAATAAAACAGGCAGCAATGAATGTTTTATTGACGAAAATGAGTGGAGAACATATCTTAACTCAAAAAAAGAAGAGCTAAAGGTATTTATATCTAATCAAAATAAGGTTTAACAATTATATAAAAATATTTTTGTAGTTATATATAGTTATGGTTAGTATGCAGCAGCAAATTTTTTTTAGCAGTGCGGCATACAGCCAGCATAAACAACTTAATATTTAAGCAAGAATTTAAAGGGGTAAAAAGAGATAAGATATGAAACGGCTTTTAAAAAAGCAGAAAAAATATACAAGTGAACTGCTTAAAACAAAACAATACTTTGTTTCTGTTTTAATTGATATTGTTATAATAGGAATTATAACAGGTATAAAATGGAAATGGGGCAGCATTTTATTGGGAAAAGATGAAGTAACACTGGGTTTTGTAATGTATTGTGTGCGAAATTTGGTTTTGGTTTTTGCTGCTATTAATTTAATTTCAACACTACAACATCTGTATATTTGGAATTCAAATGGACGAATACGCACTGATGAGGACACAAAAAGCTTATTTACTGACTGGAAAAGCGGTGAGCTTTCGCCTGTTAAGGTGTCTTTAACATTTATAATTGCTGGAATATTTATTTTGGCTTGTGTTATGACTATGTGGCTTTAAATAGATTTCTTCGTAGTTTAGAAGGAGTGGGGTTATGAGCTTATTTTCATTTGGAAAAAAGAAAGAATTAAAAAAAGAGCCTGAAAAGACTGTGGCAAACAGTAATGAGCCTGAAAAAATGGCGGAAAAATCTGAACAAAATCAGCTTATGCAAAAAGCGGGTGCTTGTGTAGTTACAAAATCACTTTTAAATGGAAACTCTAAACTGAAATGGCTTTTTAGAGAAAATAACAGTATAGGAACTGGCTGGGTTGCCTTTGGTGATACTGATAAACAAGAATACATAGACAAGGCTGAAAATCTATCTGTAGTTGATTTTAATACCCTTGCCAATATAGAGCCAACGGTAAGAAATGTGTTTTATATGCCTTATGGAACGGACTTGGAGTTTTGTTCTGATGACAGCGGCAAGTATTTTGTTGATACAAAAACAGGAGAAGAAATAAGGCAGGCAGTAAAACACCCTATTCAGATTGCTTTTGAAAAAAATCTAAATTTTTTAAACAAAGAAAACTATGATTTGGATTTTTTTGAAGGTTTATTTAATAGGTCTGATAAGATTCAGACATTTACAGTTGGTATGGCCGATTTTCCTACAGGCTCAGTTGTTCTTGCTGACCCTTTAGTATATCTTGGTAATAAAAAATATCAAACTGTTTTAAACAGGCATATTCCTAAAGGCTCATATAAAGTTGAACTTTCAATATGCTATTCAAAAATAGTTGGAATTAGAGTGGCAGCGGCGCGTATTAAAATAAATGACGAGCTGGCTGTACGCTATGAGCTTGCTATGCCAAAAGGATATAGTATTGAGAATTTCAATGAAAAAGGTGTTTTTTCATTTTTTGGTGTTGATTCAGGGCTTGCTTGTTTTACTGATGAAAGCTTGGCAGATGAATTTTCTGAATTTGTAAATGATTGGCATATAAAAAATCCTAACAAAGAAATTTATAATGATTATTTTATGCAGCTTTTTAAAGAGAGTTATGAAAAAAATCCGAGTTTACAGCGAAAAAGTGGTGATTTTCTTATTTGGAGCCTTCCGAAAAGCAGTAATAAAATAATTATGTTTACAAGTGGAATGGGGGATGGCATTTACAGTGCCTATTGGGGATTTGACAAAGACGGCAATATTTCAACTCTTACAGTACCGTTTATGAATCCTGGATTTTTTTAATTAAAGTATACTCAATATTTAGGTTTAATTGTTATAAGTTTTGTTTTGAATGTAAAAAGATAACAGACATTTTATGCCTGCTATCTTTTTTAATTGGTGCTTTAGCGTAAATAAACCCCTGGTTCTATCAGGGGTAGATAAAATACCTTGGTAAGTGAAAACCTCCATGATACGATAAAGATGGTTTGGCAGCCGCATCAAAAAAAGTATCATGGAGGTTTTAAACTAAATGAAAAACGAAATAAAACAAACATC
>CALWEX010000100.1 GCA_944377425.1 uncultured Clostridia bacterium | reverse complement strand
ACTCAGGCGCTAAAGAACTTCTCTGCATTAGAGTATTAGGTGGTTCAACCAGAAGATATGCAGGAGTTGGAGATATAATAGTTTGCAGCGTTAAAGAAGCAACACCAGGCGGCGTTGTTAAGAAAGGTGACGTTGTAAAAGCAGTTGTAGTTAGAACAGTTAAGCCAATCGGAAGAGCTGATGGTTCTTATATCAGATTTGATGAAAACGCTGCCGTTATCATCAAGGACGACAAAAACCCAAGAGGCACCCGTATATTTGGACCAGTTGCAAGAGAGCTTAGAGAGAAACAGTTCATGAAGATTCTTTCTCTTGCACCTGAAGTATTATAAGGGAGGTACATCAGATGGCAAGCACAAAGCTTAAAACCGGCGACAAGGTTGTAGTTATAGCCGGAAAAGATAAAGGCAAAGAGGGTAAAATCCTTGTAGTTGACAGAAAAAAAGGCAGAGTAATTGTTGAAGGCGTTAACATGATTTCAAAGCATCAGAAACCAAACGCTGCTAATCAGCAGGGCGGTATCATTAAGAAAGAAAGCTTTATGGACGCTTCAAACGTTATGTACCTTCATAACGGAAAAGCTACAAGACTCGGTGCTAAAATCGAAAACGGCAAGAAAGTAAGAATAGCTAAGTCAACTGGCGAAGCTATTGACTGATTTGGAAAGGAGGTACTTACGTGAGCAGGTTAAAAGAATTCTATGATAAAGAAGTAGTAGAAGGAATGACTAAAAAGTTTAACTATAAAAATGTAATGGCTGTACCAAAGCTTTCAAAAATAGTTATCAACATGGGCGTTGGCGAAGCTAAAGATAACGCTAAGGTACTTGACGGCGCTGTTAAAGACCTTACAATTATCTCAGGTCAGAAGCCAATTATAACAAAAGCTAAAAAGTCAGTTGCGGCTTTCAAACTTCGTGAGGGTATGCCAATCGGCTGTAAAGTAACACTCAGAGGCGAGAGAATGTATGAGTTCGCTGACAGACTTATCAATATAGCTCTTCCACGTGTACGTGACTTTAGAGGTGTTAAAGCTAACAGCTTTGATGGCAGAGGTAACTACACAATGGGTATCAAAGAGCAGCTCATTTTCCCTGAAATCGAATATGATAAGGTAGACAAAATCAGAGGTATGGACATAATTTTCGTAACAACTGCTGAAACAGATGAGGAAGGCAGAGAGTTACTTAGATTATTCGGTATGCCGTTCGAGAAATAAGGAGGGAAATATAATGGCTAAAACTTCAATGAAAATTAAGCAGACAAGAAAACCTAAGTTTTCTACCAGAGCTTATACACGTTGCAGAATTTGTGGAAGACCACATTCTGTACTCAAAAAATTTGGAATCTGCCGTATTTGCTTCCGTGAGTTAGCTTATAAAGGACAGATACCTGGTGTTAAAAAAGCAAGCTGGTAATAGGAAAGGAGGATTTTCAACATGTCAATGAGTGACCCAATCGCAGATATGCTTACAAGAATTAGAAACGGCAATACTGCAAAACACGACACAGTAGATGTACCTGTTTCAATAATGAAAAAAGCTATCGCTGACATTTTAACTAACGAAGGTTACATCAAAGGATACGAGGTTATTGAAGATGGTGTTAAGAGCACTATGAGAATAACCCTTAAATATGGTAAAGACAAAAACGAAAAAGTTATTACTGGTATTAAAAGAATTTCTAAGCCTGGTCTTAGAGTTTTTGCTGGTAAAGAAGAACTTCCTAAGGTACTTGGCGGTCTTGGAATAGCTATTATTTCAACAAGCAAGGGCGTTATGACTGATAAAGAAGCAAGAAAGTTAGGCATAGGCGGAGAAGTAGTTGCCTTTGTTTGGTAATTGATTGATAATAGATTTAACGGAGGTGCAGAACATGTCAAGAATTGGTAGATTACCAATTGCTATACCAGCTGGCGTAGACATCAAGATTGGCGAAGGCAATCTTGTTACAGTTAAAGGCCCAAAAGGTACTTTAGAGCGTAAGTTATCAGCTGACATGAACATCGCAATTGAAGACGGTCACGTAGTGGTTACAAGACCAAGCGACCTTAAGAGATTCAGAGAATTACATGGTTTAACAAGAACACTTATCGCTAACATGATTGAAGGCGTTACAAAAGGATTTGAAAAGACTCTTGAAATCAACGGTGTTGGTTACAGAGCAGCTAAACAGGGAAAGAAACTCGTTCTTACACTCGGTTATTCACACCTTGTTGAAATGATGGACCCTGAAGGCATCGAAACTGTAGTTGAAGGCCAGAACAAGATTATTGTTAAAGGTATCAGCAAAGAGAAAGTTGGACAGTTCGCTGCTGAAATCAGAACAAAACGTCCACCAGAGCCATACAAGGGCAAGGGTATTAAGTACGATTATGAACATATCAGACGTAAAGTTGGTAAGACCGGTAAGAAGTAATTAACTACTTATATCGGAAAGTGACTGATTTATAGAAAGGTGTGAATTTCACATGATTACGAAGCCATCACGCGCAAAAGCTCGTATTAAGCGTCATTACAGAATTCGTAATAAAGTTAATGGCACAGCGCAGTGCCCAAGACTTGCTGTTTTTAGATCAAACAAACATATGTATGCACAGCTCATTGATGATGCTGCTGGCTGCACATTAGCAGCTGCTTCAACAATGGAAGCTGAGATTGCAAGCAAGCTTGAAACAACATCAAACATCGCAGCAGCTCAGGCTGTAGGCGAGGCTATAGCTAAAAAAGCTATTGAAAAAGGTATAACAGAGGCAGTTTTCGACCGCGGCGGTTATGTTTACCACGGCAAAGTTAAAGCATTGGCAGACGCAGCCCGCGAAGCTGGTTTACAATTCTAAGCGAGGAGGAAATTACGTTGAAGAGAATCGATCCAAGTACACTCGATCTTAAGGATAACGTAGTAACTATCAACCGTGTTACTAAGGTTGTTAAGGGCGGTCGTACATTTAGATTTGCAGCACTTGTTGTTGTAGGCGACGAGAACGGTCATGTTGGATGCGGTATTGGTAAAGCAGCAGAAATTCCTGACGCTATCCGCAAAGGCAAAGAAGACGCCATGAAAAATATAATTTATGTTGAAAGAAATGAAGTTGACAGCCTTTACCATGGCACAACAGGTACATTCGGAAGCGCAAGCGTAAGACTTATGCCTGCTGCAGAAGGTACTGGTGTTATCGCCGGCGGCCCGGCTCGTGCCGTATTAGAGCTTGCTGGTATCAGAAATATCAGAACAAAATCTTTAGGTTCAAATAATAAGAGAAATGTAGTTAGCGCTACAATAGCAGGTTTAGCTAACATTACTACACCAGAGAGAGTAGCTAAGTTACGCGGTAAGACTGTTGAAGAAATTTTAGGCTGAGGAGGAATTTAAAGTGGCTGAAATTAAAATCACATTAGTGAAATCTACTATAGGTGCTATTCCGAAGCATAAAAAAACTGTTCAGGCTTTAGGCCTTAAGAAATTACATTCATCAGTTATTCAGCAGGATAACGCTGCCACAAGAGGTATGGTTAAACAGGTTAGCCACCTTGTTAAGGTAGAAGAAATTTAATTTAAGGAGGTGCGACAATGAAGTTAGGTGAATTAAGACCAGCTGAGGGTTCCAATGCTAAAGCTTGGAGAAGAGGCAGAGGTCATGCTTCAGGAAACGGCAAAACAGCAGGCAGAGGCCATAAAGGACAGGGAGCTCGTTCAGGTTCAGGCGGAAAAGCAGGTTTTGAAGGCGGTCAGATGCCTCTTTACAGAAGACTTCCTAAGAGAGGTTTCACATGCAGAAACACTAAAGAGATCGTAGGCATTAACGTTGCGGCTCTTAATATATTTGATAACGACGCAGTAGTTGATTTACAGGCATTAATCGAATCAGGTCTTGTTAAAAACCCAAGAGATGGCGTTAAGATTCTTGGCGTTGGTACACTTGAGAAAAAACTTACAGTTAAAATTAATCAGTTCAGCAAAACAGCAGTTGAGAAAATCGAGGCAGCGGGCGGAAAAGCTGAGGTGATCTAATTGATTAGATTGTTTGTAAACGCATGGAAGGTAAAGGAGATTAGAAATAAAATCCTTTACACATTTGTAATACTTGCTATAATAAGATTAGGTGCGCATGTAGCACTTCCTGGCATTAGTGTTGCAGCTGTTAAGGCAGCTCAGGACTCAGCAAGTACAGGAACACTTTATAACATTATAGCAGGTGGTTATAATTCCAGATGGTCTATATTCTCAATGGGTATCGGACCGTATATCAATGCATCAATTATAATGCAGCTGCTTACAGTTGCCATACCAAAACTTGAGCAGTTGGCAAAAGAAGGCGAGGACGGCAGGAAAAAAATTTCCAGCTATACCCGTTATCTTACAGTTGTATTGGCAATAATCCAAGCTATAGGTATAACATTCAGCTACAGAAGTATGTTTACTTCATCAAGCGCTGTTATTTTAGCGTGCTCTGTTGTTTCTCTTGTTGCAGGTTCCACATTTATTATGTGGCTTGCTGAGCAGATTACAAACAAAGGTATTACAAACGGTTCATCAATGATAATCTTTGTAAACATTGTTTCTAATCTTCCAAGCGGAATTACATCCCTTGTGTACTACGCACAGGGCGGAGACGCTATAGGAATAGCAAAAGTAGCAGCTGTGCTTATACTGCTTTTGGCTGTTATTGTGTTTATTGTTATCGTACACGATGGCGAAAGAAGAATTCCTGTTCAGTATTCAGGTAAAATGATGGGCAGAAGAACATTTGCTGGTCAGTCAACATTTATGCCTATTAAGGTTAACACAGCTGGTGTTTTAGCTATCATTTTTGCTATCTCACTTGTGCAGTTCCCTGAAACTATAGGACAGTTCTTTAATCCAGGACCAACATATACAAAAATTATAGAAGCTCTTAGGCTTACATCACCTATAGGTGCTATACTTTATGTAGTTCTTATTATATTCTTTGCTTACTTCTATACTTCGATTGTTATCAATCCTAACCAGATTGCCGAGAATATGAAAAAGAATGGCGGTTTTATACCTGGTATAAGACCTGGTCAGCCTACAAGTAATTTTATAACAAGAGTTGTAAACAGAGTAACATTTATCGGCGCTATTGCATTTGCGCTTATAGCTCTTGTACCACTTATACTTCAGTGGGTATTTGGACTTAATGTTGGTTTCGGCGGTACAACACTTATAATCGTTGTTGGTGTTGCACTTGATATAGTAAAAGCTATGGAATCACAGCTTCTTATGCGCCACTATAAAGGATTCTTAAGTTAATTGATTACGGTTCAACGGGAAATGCTTTGGCATTTCCCCGCGGCCTTAAGTTTTTTGGAAAAGAGGGAAAGCTAATGAAATTGGTACTTATTGGCGCTCCTGCAGCAGGCAAGGGCACACAGGCAAGAAAACTTATTGCTAAGTACGGCCTTGCTTATATCTCAACAGGCGATATGCTTAGAGAGGAAGTAGCAAAAGGCTCAGAGCTGGGACTTAAAGTTAAAGACATAATGTCTTCCGGAAGCCTTGTTTCTGATGACCTTATAATTGCTATCGTTAAAGAGCGTATTAAAGCTGATGACTGCAAGAGAGGATTTATATTAGATGGTTTCCCACGTACAGTAGTTCAGGCTGAAAAGCTTGACGAGCTTATAGGAAGTATTGATAAGGCTATTTACATCAACTGCCCTGATGAAATCCTTCTTGAAAGAATTACCGCAAGAGAAACATGTCCTAAATGCGGAGCTTCCTATAATAAAATTTCAGTTCCTTCTAAAGTACCTGGAATCTGTGATGTATGCGGCGAGCACCTTACACAGAGAAAAGATGATACTGTAGAAGCAGGAAAAGCACGTCTTGCAACATTCCATGAACAGAGTGAACCTCTTGTAGCTTACTATAAGAAACAAGGTAATTTATTTGAGGTAGACGGAATGAGCGGAGTAGAAAATGTAACAAATGCTATTTTCGCTGAGTTAGGGGACTGAAAAAAATGGCTATAACTATTAAAACGGAAGAGCAAATTGAAAAAATGCGCGCAGCAGGCAAAATACTTGTAGAACTTGATGCTGTGTTACATGAGCATATCAAGCCAGGAGTAACAACATTAGAGCTTGATACTATTGCTGAAAAGTTCATAAGAGACCGCGGTGCAATTCCATCATTTAAAGGTTATGGCGGCTTTCCGGGTTCCATATGTACTTCAGTTAACGAGGTAATAGTACATGGCATACCTGGTAAGCGCAAATTAAAAGAAGGCGACATTATAAGTATAGATATGGGCTCCATTATTTACGGTTTTAATGGAGACTGTGCCAGAACTTATGGTGTGGGCGAAATTTCACCTGAAGACCAAAGGCTTATTGATGTAACAAAACAAAGCTTTTTTGAAGGCATTAAATTTGCCAAAGTTGGCTGTCATTTATTTGATATTTCCGCTGCAATACAGGATTATGTAGAAAGCAACGGATTTGGTGTTGTAAGGGATTATGTAGGCCACGGAATTGGACGACAAATGCATGAAGACCCAGCAATACCTAACTACAGACAGCGCGGCAGAGGCTCTAAACTTTTAAAAGGCATGTGCCTTGCTATTGAGCCTATGGTTACAGCTGGAACTTACGAGCTTAAAGTGCTTGATGACGATTGGACGGCTGTTACACTTGACGGTAAAAACGCAGCACACTATGAGAATACTGTTTATATAACTGACGGTGAGCCTGAAATACTTACTTTATAATCTGTACAGACAGTAGATTTTAATATACACTTTGAGGTGATGAAATGGATTTTGAAACAGGTCAGATTGTCTTTTCCAAAAGCGGTCATGACAAAACCCTTCCTTTCATAGTAACAGCTGTCGACGGTGAGTATTTATACTTAGCAGATGGAAAAAACCGCCGGCTTGAGCACCCAAAACGTAAAAAAATCAAGCATGTACAAGGAACAAAACATGTCTGCGAAGATATAAAGAAAAAACTTGAGGAGAAAAGTTATCTGCTTGATGCCGATATCCTTAAGGCGATTAAAGAGTATTGCAAGGAAATGTAGAGGAGGTTCTTTATGTCTAAAGACGACGTAATTGAATTGGAAGGAACCGTTATAGAAAAATTACCCAATGCTATGTTTCAGGTAGAACTTGAAAACGGACACAAAATATTAGCACATATCTCAGGAAAGCTTAGAATGAATTTCATAAGAATACTTCCTGGAGATAAGGTTTTAATTGAAATGTCTCCATATGACCTTACAAAAGGCAGAATAATTTGGAGAGCTAAGTAATAGAAGGATTTAGAAAGGAGAAATCACAATGAAAGTTAGACCATCTGTTAAGCCTATGTGCGAAAAGTGCAGAGTTATTAAGAGAAAAGGCCGTGTAATGGTTATTTGTGAAAATCCAAAACACAAACAGAAACAAGGCTGATTTTAACTTGCGTTTTTTGCTTATGAGCAGGAAATTGTGGTTGTAATTATGGCTTTATTAGGGGTGCATGAAACCCCTGAAGCAAACTATGTTAAATCCGTCATTGATATTTAGGTATATTTTCAGAGCGGCTGGCAGATGTTTAATCTGTATTTCTGTAAATTGCCCTAAAGAATAAATTGAATTTTCAGTAGAGTTTATTATGGAGGTGCAAAGTACACATGGCACGTATCGCTGGTGTAGATTTACCAAGAGAAAAGCGCGTTGAAATAGGTCTTACTTATGTATATGGCATTGGACATTCAACAGCTGTTAAAGTATTAAAAAAAGCAGGCGTAAATCCTGATACAAGAGTTAGAGACCTTACAGACGACGAGGTTTCTAAAATCCGTGAAGCTATAGATGAAACACATACAACAGTAGAAGGTGACCTTAGAAGAGAAATCGCTCTTAACATCAAACGTCTTATGGAAGTTGGATGCTACAGAGGAATCCGTCACAGAAAAGGCCTTCCTGTAAGAGGACAGAAGACAAAGACAAACGCTAGAACAAGAAAAGGCCCAAGAAAAACTGTTGCTAACAAGAAGAAATAAGTAGGGAGGTTTACGTCAAATGGCAAAGAAAGCTGTAAAGAAAACGACTACTCGTAGACGTCGTGACAAAAAGCATGTAGAACGTGGTCAGGCACATATCCAGTCCACATTTAATAATACAATAGTTACAATTACAGACGCGGCAGGCAACGCACTCTCATGGGCAAGCGCTGGTCAGTTAGGCTTCAGGGGTTCAAGAAAATCAACTCCTTACGCTGCACAGATGGCTGCTGAAACAGCTGCAAACGCTGCTTCAGACTACGGCCTTAAGACTGTTGAAGTATTTGTTAAAGGTCCTGGTTCAGGACGTGAGGCTGCAATTCGTGCGCTTCAGGCAGCAGGTCTTAGCGTAACAATGATTAAAGACGTTACACCTGTTCCACATAACGGATGCAGACCACCAAAACGCAGAAGAGTCTAATTAGGAGGTGCGAGTATAAATGGCAAGAGATATGGTTCCTGTTCTTAAGAGATGTAGATCACTTGACCTTGATCCAATCTACTTAGGAATTGCAAAGAAATCTAAAAAACAGCCGGCTAACTCAAGAAGAAAAATAAGTGAGTACGGCCTTCAGATGAGAGAAAAACAGAAAGCTAAATTTATATACGGCGTTCTTGAGAAACAGTTTAGAGGATATTACGCAAAAGCTGAAAAGATGGCTAAAAAAGAAGGTATCCCTGGTGAGAACCTCCTTATGCTTCTTGAATTAAGACTTGACAACGTAATGTTCAGACTTGGCTACGGCAGAACAAGAAAAGAAGCAAGACAGATTGTTCGTCATAAACATGTACTTGTAAATGGCAAGCCTGTAGATATCCCATCATATGCTCTTAAAGTTGGAGATGTTATTGAAATCAAAGAGAAATACGCTTCAATGCAGAGATACAAAGATATCCTTGAGGTTACAGACACAAGAATCGTTCCAGAATGGCTTACAGCTGATCATGAGAACTTAAAAGGCACAGTAGCAGCAAGACCTCAGAGATCACAGATTGATGTTCCTGTTGAGGAAACATTCATTGTCGAGCTCTATTCTAAATAATATTAATGCAACACTAAAAGCAGTGGGGTTTGTATTGACTCCACTGCTTGTGAAACTTTATTTATTAATCTATTTATTACACAGAGGAGGTTTATATTGTGTTAGAGTTTGAGAAACCTCGTATAGAGATTGCTGAAATGGCATCGGATGGAACTTATGGTCGTTTTGTTGTTGAGCCTCTTGAAAGAGGTTATGGTACAACATTGGGTAATTCTCTTAGAAGAATACTCCTTTCTTCACTTCCGGGCGCCGCAGTAAGCAATGTTAAAATAGACAGAGTGCTGCATGAATTCAGTGTTATTCCTGGCGTTAAGGAAGACGTTTCAGAGATAATTCTCAACCTTAAAGGTCTTGCAATTAAAAACACAAGCGACAGCTTTGAGCCAAAACTTGCTTATATTGATTTTGAGGGTGAAGGCGAAGTTAAAGCTTCCGATATTAAAGTAGACAATGATATCGAAATAATGAACCCAGACCATCATATAGCAACATTAAGCGGCGGCCCAAACAGCAAGCTTTATATGGAAATAACTATAACAAGAGGCAGAGGCTATGTTGGTGCTGATAAGAATAAAAGAGAAGACCAGCCTATAGGTATGCTTCCTGTTGACTCAATATATACACCTGTTAGAAGAGTTAATTTCCTTGTTGAAAACACTCGTGTAGGCCAGATTACAGACTATGATAAGCTTACACTTGAGGTTTGGACAAATGGAACAATAGCTCCTGACGATGCTGTAAGTTACGGCGCTAAAATACTTAACGAGCACCTTAACTTATTTGTAGACCTTTCCGAAAATGCTAAGAATGCCGAAATTATGGTGGAAAAAGAAGAAGGAAAGAAAGAGAAAGTACTTGAAATGAGCATTGAAGAACTTGACCTTTCTGTTCGTTCTTATAACTGCCTTAAGAGAGCAGGCATCAACACAGTTGAAGACTTAGCAAGCAAGACGGAAGACGAAATGATGAAAGTGCGTAATCTTGGACGCAAATCCCTTGAGGAAGTGCTTAACAAGATGGCAGAGCTCGGTCTTAGCTTAAAGCCGAGTGAAGAATAATATAGTTGATTTATTATTTATGGCGAAATTACAGTTTTGCGTAAGACCGTAAGAGCGGCAATTCTGGGGTAAGTTTCGCAGAAAGCGGAGGATTAAAATGACAGGTTCAGGCTACAGAAAACTTGGAAGAACATCATCACAGAGAAAGGCTCTTTTAAGAAATCAGGTTACAAATTTACTTTACAATGGTAAAATTACAACAACTGATACAAGAGCTAAAGAAGTAAGAAGAATTGCTGAAAAGCTTATCACTCTTGCTGTTAAAGAAAAAGACAACTTTACAGAGGTTGAAGTAACAGCTAAAGTTGCTAAAAAAGACGCTAACGGCGCTAGAGTAAAAGAAACTGTAAACGGCAAAAAAGTTACAGTTTATGATGAGGTTAAAAAGACAATCAAGAAGGATAACCCTTCAAGACTTGCAGCAAGAAGAAAAATCCTCAGCGTTCTTTATCCTGTAACAGAGGTTCCAAAGGACGGAAAGAAAGTAAGAAAGCTTTCTAAAAAAGTTGACATGGCTGCTAAGCTTTTCGATGAAATCGCTCCAAAGTATGCTGACCGTAAGGGTGGCTACACAAGAATGATTAAAATCGGACCACGTAAAGGCGATGCTGCTGAAATGGTAATTCTTGAGCTTATCTGATTTTAAGCAGAGTTACATCTTTAATTAATAACAAAAAGGGGATTAAGATAGCTTAATCCCCTTTTTAAAAGTTTATTTTAGTGAAAAAAACATATAAATTGTGTATTTTTCAGTGAAATAAATTGTTTTTTGGTGTATAATTTTTCTGTTTAGCATAATTATTAAGGCAGGAAGGTGCATTTGTGGATACAATGATTAAAACCGAAAATTTAAGATATGAATATTCGGTAACTTACGAGGAAAAAGGAAAGAACGTTACTAAAAAAATAGTTGCTCTTGATAATATAAATATCGAAATAGAAAAAGGCTCTTTTGTAGCTGTTTTAGGTCATAACGGTTCCGGTAAGTCAACTTTGGCAAAGCATATAAATGCCCTTGTGCGTCCTACAAGCGGCACGTTATGGATAAATGGATATGACACTAAAAACGATGAGTTTATTTGGGATATACGCCAAAGCGCAGGTATGGTTTTTCAGAATCCTGATAACCAGATTGTAGCTACAATAGTGGAAGAAGATGTGGCTTTTGGCCCTGAAAATTTAGGTATAGAGCCGGATGAAATACGCCGAAGGGTAGACAGCGCCATAGCTACTGTTCATATGGAGGATTTCAAAAGAAGTGTTCCTTCTAAATTAAGCGGCGGGCAAAAGCAGAGAATAGCTATAGCAGGAGTTCTTGCTATGCAGCCGGAATGTATTGTTCTTGATGAGCCTACAGCTATGCTTGACCCAGAAGGCCGTAAAGACGTTATTAATACCATAACACGCCTTAATAAAGAAAAAGGTCTTACAACAGTTCTTATAACTCATTATATGGACGAAACAGTAGGAGCAGACAGAATAATAGTAATTGATGACGGACATATTGTAATGGACGGCTCTCCACGTGAAGTTCTTGTTCAGGTGGAAAAAATGAAAAGCTTTGGCCTTGAAGTTCCGCAGGTTACAGAAATAGCTTATAATTTGCGTAAAAAAGGCATTGATATTCCGGCAGATATTTTAACACCGGAAGAAATGGTAGGTGCTATATGTCGATTGAAATCAGCCATTTAACACATTTGTATAATCAGGGCACAGCAATGGAAAGAAAAGCCCTTGATGATGTAAATATAACTATAAACGACGGCGAGTTTGTGGCATTTATAGGCCACACAGGCTCTGGAAAGTCAACACTTATACAGCATTTAAACGCTTTGATTAAGCCTACAAGCGGTAAAATACTTCTTGATGGTGAGGATATAAATGCCGATAAAACAAAGCTTAAAGCAATAAGACAAAAAGTAGGTCTTGTGTTTCAGTACCCTGAACACCAGCTTTTTGAAATGACAGTTTTTAAAGATGTGTGCTATGGTCCTAAAAATATGGGCCTTAGTGAGGAAGAAGTTAAAAACGCGGCTGAAAAGGCTTTGTCTTTGGTTGGCCTTGACCAGTCCTTTTATGATAAATCGCCTTTTGAATTAAGCGGCGGACAAAAAAGAAGGGTAGCTATTGCCGGTATATTGGCAATGAATCCAAGAGTTTTGGTGCTTGATGAGCCTACAGCCGGTGTTGACCCACGAGGTCGTGATGAAATATTAGGCGCTATAGACCACATGCACAAAGAAACGGGAATAACCGTTATACTTGTTTCCCACAGTATGGAAGATGTGGCAAAGTTTGCTGATAGAATTGTAGTAATGAATAACGGACATGTGGCTTTAACAGGAACACCAAAAGAGGTGTTTTCACATGTTTCTGAGCTGGAGGAAATGGGCCTTGCGGCACCGCAGACAAGTTATGTAATGAAAGGCCTTAAAGATAGCGGTTTAAATGTACCACAAGACGTTTATACAGTAGATGAAGCCACAGATGTTTTATATGAATTGCTTAAGCAGGTGACAAAATGATTAGAGATATAACTGTTGGTCAGTACTATGCCTCGGACTCGGCTATTCACAGGCTGGACCCGAGAGTTAAAATACTTGGAACAATGGCATTTGTTGTAATGCTTTTTATAATAAACGATATATACTCATACGCATTTTCAATACTGGCTTTGGCACTAGTTATTGCTATTTCAAAAGTGCCTTCAAGTTTTATATTTAGAGGAATAAAGAGTATACTTTTCATAATATTCCTTACGGCAATTCTTAATGTTATAACAACAAAGGGAACACATATACTTTTGCAGGTAGGAATTATTAAAGTAACACTTGAAGGAGTGTATATGGCCATAAAAATGGTTGTAAGGCTTATAATGCTTATTATAGGCTCATCTCTTTTAACTCTTACAACTACGCCTATACAGCTTACAGACGGAATAGAAAGCCTTTTAAATCCTTTTAGAAAAATAGGCGTGCCTTCTGCCGAAATTGCTATGATGATGTCTATTGCTTTAAGATTTGTTCCTACACTTCTTGATGAAACAGATAAAATTATGAAAGCACAGCAGGCAAGAGGTGCTGATTTTGAAACAGGCGGTTTAAAGCAGAAAGCCCAAAGCCTTGTGCCTGTTCTTGTACCGCTTTTTGTTTCGGCTTTCAGGCGTGCAGACGAGCTGGCAACAGCTATGGAGGCAAGGTGCTATCACGGCGGAAATAACCGTACAAGAATGAATAAAATGGTGTTAAAAGGCCGTGACTATAAAGCTTCTGCTATTATTGTTTTATATATAGCCATTACTGTGGCTATAATGATTATATGGTGATTTTATGCAAAGAAGAATACTGCTTACAATAGCTTACGATGGCTCGAATTATTACGGTTGGCAGAAACAGCCCGACGATTCAGTACCTACAGTGCAGGGAGCTGCTGAAAAAGCTTTAAGCGATTTTTTTAAAAAAGAAATTACAGTAATAGGTGCAAGTCGTACAGATAGAGGAGTACACGCATTAGGCCAAAGAGCTGTTATAGATGTAGATACTACTGTTCCTATTGAAAAACTGCCACTTGCTGTAAGGCCTTTTATGCCGGAAGATATAGTTATTACAGACGCAGTTGCTGTAAATGATGATTTTCATCCAAGATTTGACTGTGTTAATAAAACTTATGTTTATAAAATATATAACAGCCAGTATAAAAACCCTATATGCCGTAAATATACGGAGTTTTGCTATAAACATTTAGATGAAAATAAAATGAACGAGGCTTCAAAGGCTTTTTTAGGTACTCATGATTTTAAAGCATTTGCTTCTTCTGGAAACAGTTCTAAAACAACAGTGCGCACTATATTTGATATAGGTGTAAAGCGTGAAGGTGACTTTATTTCAATTACTGTTACAGGTGACGGGTTTTTGTATAACATGATAAGAATAATAGCCGGAACGCTTATGCTTGCAGGCGAAGGCCGTATTGATTATAAAGATATTGAGGAAATAATACTGAGCCTTGACAGGACTAAGGCAGGCAAAACAGCCGGACCTGAAGGACTTACTCTTTTACAAATAAATTATGATATTTAAGTAAAAAATACCTTGACAGGAGTAATTTAATTATAATATAATGCAATTATTGTGTAATTTACAAATATGCCACTTATAAACTCGATTAGCCCCGGGTTTTATTATATAATGTTTCTGTCCGCTGATTGTGCCGGTGCATTTCCCTCACTGAGTACATGCTGGGACGTTTAGTATTTAAGGAGGTTAATTTGATATGAGAACAACATACATGCCAAATGCTTCAAAAATCGAAAGAAAATGGTATGTTGTAGACGCTGAGGGTAAAAACTTAGGACGTCTTGCATCAGAAATCGCTAAAGTTTTAAGAGGAAAACATAAACCAATCTACACATCATTTGTTGATACAGGTGATTATGTAATAGTTATAAATGCTGATAAAATTGCTGTAACAGGCAAAAAATTAGACCAGAAAATTTACTATCATCACACAGGTTATATCGGCGGCCTTAAAGAAATCACACTTAAAAGATTATTGGAAACAAAGCCTGAGGCTGTTATTACACACGCTGTAAAGGGTATGCTTCCTAAAAATACACTTGGTAGAAACATGATTAAGAAACTTCATGTATATGCTGGCCCAGAGCATAATCATGCCGCTCAGAAACCTGAAGTTTTAGAAATCAACGCTTAATAGTTAGTATTTATAAGGAGGAAGCAAAATGGCAGTTGCAAGATATTACGGCACTGGTAGAAGAAAATCATCTGTTGCCAGAGTATATTTAGTACCAGGAAATGGTAACATTACAATTAATAAAAGAAGCATCGACGACTATTTCGGTCTTGAAACATTAAAACTTATCGTTCGTCAGCCACTTGAACTTACAGATACACTTACAAAATTTGATGTACTTGTAAACGTAAACGGCGGTGGTTTCACAGGTCAGGCAGGTGCTATCAGACACGGTATTTCAAGAGCTCTTCTTGAGGCTGATGCTGATTACAGACCATCTTTAAAGAAAGCTGGTTTCCTTACACGTGACCCAAGAATGAAA
>CALWEX010000099.1 GCA_944377425.1 uncultured Clostridia bacterium | reverse complement strand
AATACTTTTTGTTCAGCAGTTTGGAATTAAAGGTTATGGCTTTGGTGAGAGTATTTCAACTACAGTGGCGGCTGTTATAGGCATGATACCAGAGGGCATGTATCTTTTAACAAGTGTTGCCCTTGCTGTAAGTGCCGGAAGGCTTGCTCTTAAAAAGGTTATGCTCCATGATATGAAGTGTATAGAAACTCTTGCCAGAGTAAATGTTTTGTGCCTTGATAAAACCGGAACAATTACAACACCGGATATGGAAATGGAAGGCGTTGTTGTTCTTAATACTGCCTTAAACGAGCAAGAAGTTAAAAACAAGCTTTCATCTTTTGTAATGGCACAGGAAACAATTAACGAAACATCAAAGGCCATATTGGATTATTTTGATAATACAAGCGAAATAATGGAAGGCGTAAGTGTGCCGTTTTCATCGGCTTATAAATACAGTGCTGTTAATACACCGGAAGGCAAAAGCTATGTTCTGGGAGCACCGGAATTTCTTTTAAATGAAAAAGAAGAGGAGTATTCTTTAAAAGCTGCATCATTAGGCAAAAACGGAAAAAGAGTGCTTTTATTCGGCACATGTAACGGCACAGTTGACGGAAGCAAAATAACAGGCCAAGTTGAGCCAATGTGTCTTGTGGTATTTTCAAACCCTGTTAGAAAAGAAGCAGTTGAAACATTCAGGTATTTTAAAGAGCAGGGTGTTGAAATTAAAGTTATATCAGGTGATAATCCTGTTACAGTGGCATCTGTAGCTAAAGAGGCTGAAATTGACAACACAGATAAATATATAGACACATCAAATTTAACTGATGAGGAACTGGAAAACTGTGTAAATGACTATACTGTTTTTGGCAGAGTTACACCTAAACAAAAACGTGTTATTATAAATGCAATTAAAAATAACGGCAATACAGTTGCCATGACTGGCGACGGCGTAAATGATGTTTTGGCTCTTAAAGATGCCGACTGCTCTATAGCTATGGCATCAGGCAGTGATGCTGCAAGCCAGGCAGCACAGATTGTGCTTATGGACTCGGACTTTTCAAAACTGCCGTCGGTTGTTTATGAGGGCAGGAGAGTGGTTAATAATATCCAACGTTCTTCCAGCTTGTTTTTGGTTAAAAATATATTTTCGTTATTGCTTTCAATAAGCACTATAGTTTTGCTTTTGGACTATCCTCTTACGCCATCGCAGATTTCGCTTATAAGCATGTTTACTATAGGCATACCAGCATTTTTGTTGGCTCTTGAGAGTAATTTTGATATTATAAAAGGCGGTTTTGTGCGAAATGTACTCTATAAAGCACTTCCTGGTGGTCTTACTGACTTTTTAATGGTGCTGGCATTTATGATATATAGTCAGGTGTTTGAGCTTAACAGCGAAGATGTTTCTGTTGTAAGCACGCTTTTATTGGCTATGGTAGGCTTTTTAATACTTTATAAAATAAGCCAGCCGCTGAATAAAATAAGAGCTGCTGTTTTAATTTCAATGATAGTTGCTTTTATAGTATGCGGCATTTATATGAACGACATATTTGATATACAGGCTATATCTTCAAGAACGGCAATGCTTTTATGTATATTTACAATAGCTACTGAATCCGTTTTCAGGCATATTACAAAGCTTTTTGAGTTTTTCTCACGCATGGCTGAAAAAATTAGAAACAGAAAAAATAAAAATTCAGAAAAAACCATTGGTAATGATTTTGATAAATAATCATAATAAAATATTTTAAAGTAATAAAATACCCTGTGCTTAGGAGAGGAAAAGCGCAGGGTATTTTTTGTAAATTGTGCTTTTTAGTTAGTGGTTAGTTAACTGAAAATTTAATGTTTTAATAGCAAAGCCGGCTTTTAAATTTAGGGTAACGGTTTTAATTACTGGTAAACTCGCATTTCAGGAGGTTTAAGCCGGCTTTTAATTTGTTTTTTTACTGCTTGTTATTAAATATCTAAGTTTCCGTCAGAATCAAAACATAATTCTATTGGTTCTGAAACAATTTCTAAATTAGGGTTTAGCTTAACTTCATCAGCCATAGACTCAGAAACGTATATATATTCCATATCGAGGGTATTTTTTATTCGGATTATACGTACTTTTTCTTTGTCTATTTCGGTACATGTTTTAATACATACTTGGAATGTTTCTTTATCGTTTGCCATAATCATAGGTATTTTGGCAAATTCCAAAACAGTTGATGTAATACTGTTTGGATATGTAGCTTCCAAATCTAAATCGTTATAAAACTTTTTGCTTATTACATCCACCATTCCAAGGCCGTGGGCGTTGCCATGTGTCTGTTCTGTAAGGCGCAGTATAGCACGCTTTTGGGCTTTAATTCCACCTGAGGCATAAGGAGTAGCAAATGTGCCTGTTATGTTAGGGTCCATGCCTTCACCGCTTATGTTTTTGCCGAACTCGTCTACAATAAGAACATCGCAGTCGTCAAAATATATTTTAGGGAGATGGGTAAAAGATTCTTTAAGCAGTTTAGGTTCCTCAGTTTCTATTTCATCTGGCGTAAGTGCTATAAGCTTGCATGTTTCATCAAAACTGTTTTCAAGTATGGCAAGGCCGAAAAGAACAGGGGCATTCTTCATTATAATTCTACCGAATGTAGGAACAAGGTAGGCCATGTACTTAAAACCATTTTTATGACAGCTTTCGGCACCCTGCTGTTTGCCAAGGCCAATAGTCATCATTTTCATAAGACCGCTTTCGTATTCTCCGCGGAAAGCTGTATGTGCTTTTATTCTGCCGCAGAGTATTATGCCGTCAGCTTCGGCGGCGTTTTTGTCTATACGTACCTCAACTTCTTCAGGACGTATATCGCCTACTACTGTGTGGCCAACAACAACGGTTTCCATTGATGACTTAATTGGGCAGCCTATGCTTTTAGGAGTTACGGCTAAAGACTCAAGTATCTCTAACTGGCCCTCAGCTGTAGCTCCGCCGTGGCTTCCCATAGCTGGTACAACAAAAGGATGAGCGCCTTTTGACTTGCAAAAATCAGCTATAGATTTAATTATAAGCGGTATGTTGCTTATGCCGCGGCTGCCGCAGGTTATGCAGATACTCATGCCTGGTTTTATTTTAGAGGCGAATTTATTTTGGCTAAACTGCGATGTTATCGTATTGGGTATATCGTCAGGCTCAATTCTGGGTCTTTCGAATTTTTGGTGTACTTTAATCATTTTAGGTATTTTAACGTCTTGTAAAAGGCTGGTAATAACTCTGTCAGGCATTTATTTTGCCTCCTTTCATCCTTCCCTAATGAACTGTTACACACCGGTTGCGCCAAAAAGCCGCGGGATAAAGAGTGATACTTCCGGTACGTAAGTAATAATCATAAGCGCTATAAGTGTTGCAATTAAAAGCGGCAGAAGTGCTTTTACAATTTCGCTTATATTAATTTTAGCTATGTTGCAGGCAACAAATAAGTCAAGACCTACAGGAGGTGTAATAAGACCTATTGCAAGGTTTACAACCATTATAATGCCGAAGTGCAGTGGGTTTACGCCTACTGCTGTAGCTAAAGGAAGCAGAAGCGGAACAAGAACTATAATAGCTGAGCTTGCATCTAAGAAACATCCGGCTATAAGCAGAAGTATGTTTATAAGCAAAAGAACTATTATTTTGTTGCTTGTTGCAGAGCTTACAAAGTTAACAAGAGCTGCTGGAACGCCTTGGCTTACTATTATGTAAGAGAATGCTGAAGCGCCCATTATAATGAAAAGCACTGTGGCCGAGCCTATAGCTGCCTTTACAAGCATTTGAGGTATATCTTTAAATTTAAGTTCTCTGTAAAAGAACGCACCTACAACAAAACCGTAAACAACAGATACACCTGCTGCCTCTGTCGGTGTAAATACACCGCCGTAAATACCACCGAGAATTATAACCGGCATAAGCAGTGCGAAAAATGCGCTTTTAAAAGCTTTTAATATAGTCTTTAAATTACGCTCTTTCTGAACGCCTTTGTAACCGTGTTTTTTGGATATGATATAGTTAAGTATTATAAGTACGCCACCGAATATAAAGCCAGGTGCAAAACCGCCCATGAACATGTTTCCTACAGAAACTTCAGCCTGAACAGCATAAACTATCATTGGTATACTTGGTGGAATAATAATGCCTATAGCGCCGGCTGTAGCCATAAGGGCTGCGGCATAGCGTTTGTCGTAATTAGCCTCCTCCATTGCAGGTATAAGAATACCGCCTAAAGCTGCAACAGTTGCAGGACCGGAACCAGAAATAGCGGCAAAGAACATACTTGTTATAATTGCTATAACACCAAGGCCGCCAGGAACGGCGCCTACTATTTCATCAGCAAAATCTATAAGCCTTTTTGAAAGACCGCCGGTTTCCATAAGTGAACCTGCCAGCATGAAAAACGGAATAGCTATAAGTGAGTATGAGTCCGAAGCGGCATATATAAGCTGCGGAACAAGTGTAGGCGGAAGTTTGCCAACAGCTATTATGGATATTAAAGCCGAAAAACCAAGGCTAACGGCTATAGGTACGTTTATTACAAGGAATATAACAAATGTGATTAAAATAATCGGTACCATCTGCGACATTAAAAGCACCCCTTTCAATTAAAGCAGGCCCTCGGAAATATGACCTTCTTCTTGTTTTTTGTTTTTAAAGTCATCTATCATAACCTGTATAACTCTAACTATAGTCAAACCAAACCCTATAATAAGTGATACTGATATATATGCTACAGGCATTCCTACAGCTATTGTCTTTTGGTTTGTAGTAAACTGGTAGCTTGTAACGCTTATTGAGTAGTAGATTACAACTATACAAAATGCTATAACTATTAAATAAGAAAGTATTGATAATATCTTTTTATATTTTGCAGGAAATAAATTTGTTATAGCATCTACTCCAAGATGACTCCTTGTTCTAAAGCCAAGGCTTATACCAAGGCATGAACTCCATACAAACAGTGCTCTAAGGACTTCTTCAGACCATGGAAGTGAAAAGTGAAAAATGTATCTGGTAAAAACCTGTATAAAACAAATGGCTGTCATAACAACAAATGTTACCGAAAGGAGAGCTTCTTCAATGTGGTTAAATGCTTTTATAAATATATTGTTTTTCACGCTTTTTCCCTCCATTTTTGTAAAATATATCCCAGCGGCAATTTACAGCCGCCGGGACAAGAATATAGTTTTTATTAAATCAGCTGTTTTGAGCTGCCTCAACAGCCTCAATTAAGCCATCAACTAAGTCAGCGCCAAGAATTTCTCTGTACTCATCATAAACTGGCATAGCCATTTCTTTAAATACAGCTTCCTGCTCTGGTGTAAGGGTAGTTATTTCGCAGCCGTATTCTTTAAAGCCTTCAATCTTAGCAGCATCGTCTTCTTCTATAAGGTTATTGATGTATTCAGCAGCGTCTTTAGAAGCTTGAACGAATATTTCTTTGTCTTCTGCTGAAAGGCCATCTATAAATGCTTTGTTCCACATAATAAATGCAGGGTCCCAGCAGTATGTCCAGTCAGTAATGTATGGGCATACTTCGTAAAGTTTGTTGGAATCGATTGCGGCTACAGGGTTTTCCTGACCGTCAACTGTTCCCTGCTGGATTGATGTGTAAACTTCAGACATGTTAAGTATTGTAGGGTCAGCGCCCCAAAGTTTGAATGCGTCAACAAGAGAGTTAGCTTCAGGAACTCTTATTTTAAGGCCTTTAAGGTCTTCTGGTGTTTCAACTTTACGTTTTGAGTTGGTAAGCCATCTCATACCGTTTTCACAAATGGAAAATGAAATACAGCCGTTGTCTTCAAGCCATGTCATAGCTTCCTGACCTATTTCGCTTTCGTTAAGAACTTTAAAGCCTGTTTCTCTGTCTGGGAACATAAACGGAAGTGAGAATACAGCATACTTTTCATCAAAGCCTTGATAGCTAAGGCCTGAGTGAATCATAATCTGGAGAGCGCCTGTACCTGTCATTTCAACAATAGAGCGGTTACTGCCGCCTGAAAGGGAACCGGAAGGATAAGCTTCAACATCATACCTTCCTCCTGTTCTTTCATAAAGCAGGTCGCCAAGGTATTCAAGGCCGAGCTGCCAAGGGTGCGTATCATTAAACGGATGTGAGGCTAAAAGAACCTCTGTTTCAACATTGGAGCCTTCCGCTGTTGAAGATGAAGCAGATGCACCTGATGATGAAGATGATGAGCCGCAGCCGGCTAAAGAAGAAGCCATAAGTACAAGTGATGCGGCAAGGGCCAAAATTCTAACTCTTTTTTTCATAAAACTTAATCCCCCTTTATAATGGTTTACCCTAATGGTATGACATAATATCTAATGAACGTTTTTATGCAGGTGATACTATGTATATGACTAAAATATCATAGGACACATACTATGTCAATCGGTTTTTTATAAAATGGGTATTTTTGGAAAAAATAACATTTTTATATAATTTTTTTGTCGAAAATAAACAGTTTACAGTCATTTTGACGTATGATACTATTATAAATGAGTTGAATGTAATAAATTATTAACAATGTATTAAAATTAACACATAGTATGAATTAAAGGCTGGGCTATTTGGTATACATATGATGTCTCTGATAAAATAGATAGTATGTCTTATGAGGGAGGTATTTCTGTGGACGGTTATGTTACTGTTTCAAAGGAAGCCGCGGATAAAATCCGTGATATGATTTTTATAGAAAAACGTTTTGCTCCTGGAAGCAAACTGCCTAATGAAAAAGAACTTATGAAAGAGCTGAGAATAAGCCGGACAAGCCTTAGAGAGGCTATTAAAATACTTATTGCCAATAAAATTTTATATATAAAAAGGGGTACAGGAACTTTTGTATGTGATTTTGACGGGGAGGCTGAAAGTATATTTAATGTTTTTTATCCTGTAAAAAATATGGCTATGGTTAAAAATTCTTTTGAACTTAGGCTTATATTGGAGCCGGAAATGGCGTTTCAGTCAATGGAGTATGTTAAAGATGAGGACGTTGAGCTTTTGAAAAAGCTTGAGGAAGAATGCCGAATTAAAATTTTAAATAACGAAGATTACACTGAGGAAGATAAAAATTTCCATGCGGCTATAGCACGTCTTTCTAAAAACAGAATATTTGAGGAGCTTTTGCCGTACTTTTATGTTTCAATAGCCAGCACTGAAGGGGCTAAAAATTTAAGCAAAAAAGAGGCCGATTATGTAATTCAACAGCTAAACGAAAACGCTGTTATTTATCATAATAGAATTTTGGAAAATTTTATTAAAAGAGAGGCCCTTGGAGTAAGAATTTCGATGGAAACACATATTTACAATTCATTGAGTATATTTAATGATTTAATTGCCGTAAAGCCAAAACTTGCCGAATTGTGAATGAAAGTGATGTGAGTTAATACAAAAAAATAACGCTTTTTGTTTTAAAATGAGCATTGTTTTACATTGGCGCCGATACAGCAAGTAAAATGTTGAAATAATACATTTCACGATGTATAATAATTGTAAAAATTTGGAAGGAATGAATAATTTGAGCAAATATATTTCGCTTGCTGAGGAAACAGCCGAAAAACTAAAGCGTATGATATTAGATGATAAAATATATAAACCAGGTGAAAGACTGCCTAACGAATCGGGACTTTCCGAAATACTGCAAGTGAGCCGTACATCTATAAGAGAAGCGGTAAAAATACTTATTGCTGGAAATATATTGGAAATACGCAGGGGAGTTGGTACTTTTGTAAAAGAAAATCCTGGTATGGCATCTAATCTGTTTGATATGATTTATTTAAGCGACAAAAAACAGGACTTATGTGACTCGCTTAAAATAAGGCTTATACTTGAACCGGCTTTGGTTAAAAGCGCAATTGATTTAATGACGGAAGACGAGTTTGAAAAGATATGTTATTATGAGGAACAGTGCCGTATTTCAGCTTCTAATCTTGAAAACTTTTATGAATACGATGCTAAATTCCATGAAGCATTAGCGGCGGCCTCGCATAATAAAATATTCGAGCAGTTAACACCACTTCTTCATCAATCAATAACAATTATAAGCCACTCAATAAAAGATGAAAGCGTTATACAGGCTTTTAGAGAAAATGCAGTTGTTTACCATGAGAAAATTAAAAATGCTATTAAGAATAAAGACTATGTAGGGGTGGAAGTATACTCAAAAATTCATGTATATAATGCAATGAAAATAATGAACTTGAAATAAAAATTTTTAAGTAATTATAATTATTTTGTCACAATTATTATATTTGATGTTATGTAAATTTAGTGTTGAAATTAATGAATTTTTACAATTAAAATATAAATTTAATTTTAGTTTAATTATAATTAATACCTGATTATTACTGTAATTATTAAATAAAAAATGGCGTTATTAAACGCCATTTTTGTTTTGTATAATTTATGTTATATAATTTTTTAGAACTTAAATATACCCTGAAGGAATACAACAAGTATAAATATAGGAAGTATATAAGTACAATAAAATCTTAAGCATTTAGGCATTTTAACACCTTCACCTGTATTAACTTCCTTAATGTAGTTATCCCAGCCCCAACCGTAGCGGCTTACACAAAATACAAGGTATATAAGTGAGCCTAAAGGCAGAAGAAGGTTGCTTACAAGGAAGTCTTCCAAATCAAGTACAGCGCTGCCTGGGCCTAAAGGCTGGAATGATGACCATAAGTTATAGCCTAATACACAAGGAAGGCTTAAAAGTATAACAACTATTGTATTAATAATAGCTGTCTTTTTACGGCTCCAGCCAAAAAGGTCTATGCCGAATGATATAATGTTCTCGAATACGGCAAGAACTGTTGAAAATGCGGCAAAAGCCATAAATAAGAAGAATAAAGCACCCCAAATTCTGCCGCCTGCCATTGAGTTAAATACATTAGGCAGTGTAACAAATATAAGGCTTGGACCTGAGTCAGGGCTTATGCCGTATGCAGAACATGCAGGGAATATAATAAGACCGGCAACAAAAGCAACAAATGTATCAAGAACACCAATTCTTAATGACTCGCCTAAAAGGGCATGGTCTTTGCCTATATAGCTGCCGAATATTGCCATAGCACCTATACCAAGGCTAAGTGTAAAGAATGATTGGTTCATGGCGGCTACTATTGTAGGCCAAATACCTACTTCTACCATTCTGTTAAAGTCTGGAATAATATAGAATTTTAAGCCTTCAATGCTTCCTGGTATAACAATACTGTGTATAGCCAGTATAATCATAATAATTATAAGCGAAAGCATCATTATTTTTGTAATACGCTCAACACCGCTTTGAAGTCCGGCTGAGCAGATGGCAAAGCCTACTATAACAACAAGTATCATCCAAAAAGCCATAACTCCCGGCTGAGAGAGCATTGTTGAAAATGCAGATGATACCTGCTCTGTAGTCTGGCCCGTAAAATTGCCTTTAAGTGTTAAATAAAAATAGTGAAGCATCCAGCCGGCTACAGTTGTGTAAAACATCATAAGTATGTAGTTTCCGGCCATGGCGAAAAAGCTGTGATAATGCCATTTCTGCCCCGGTTTTTCAAGAGCAACATAAGATTTTGCTATACTCTTTTGGCTTGCGCGGCCTACGGCAAATTCCATGCTCATTATAGGCATACCCATAACAACAAGGAAGAACAGATAAATTAAAACAAACGCACCCCCACCGTATACGCCTGTAATATAAGGAAAACGCCATACGTTTCCTATACCTATGGCACAGCCGGCGCTTAAAAGCAGGAACCCAAGCCTTGAACCGAGTTTTTCCCTTTCCATAATTAAAACCTCTCCTTTAAAAATATAAGTTTTATTTGTTTTACTTTTATTTAAAGGCATACTAAAAATAACCGACAGGCGCTTTAATCCTGTCGGTTAAATTCACACTGTTAATTAAAGCCTTATAAATGCCGGCAAAAACAAATAATACAGCCATTATTTTAATACATTATGGTAAATAAAGCAATAAATAAGAATAATAAAACTCAATGAAAAATAAAAAGCACCGTAAAGTGTATTTTTTACGATGCTTTCATATTATTTGCGGCCAAAAAGCAATAAACGGGAGAAAAGAGGGAATGTATATTACTTTTTGACGATTTTTATTTTAAGAAATCATATTTAACGCCAAGGCCTTTTTTAACTGCGTTATTGTATATTGAAACAGCCATAACGTTGTCTTGAATAGCCATTCCTACAGTATCAAAAAGGGTAATTTCTGTGTCGTTTTCACGGCCTGGTTTTTCGCCAAGTATAATCTGGCCTATTTCAGCGTGAATACCGTCTGCTGTAATAACGCCTTCTTCAATGGCATGATGTGTTTCACCGTTTTTAGCGCAAAGTGCTGTTGAGTCTGTTACGGCTTTAGCATCTTTAAATATGTCGGTATAAAGCTCTTGTTTATCTGGCATATCAGCACCCATAGCAACAATGTGTGTTCCAGGGTTGAGCCACTCTCTTTTAACAACTGGACCTCTGCGGCCTATAGTTGCTGTTACTACAACTTCGGCATTTCTTACAGCTTCTTCAGCTGTTTGGCACGCATGGAATGTTGCATCTAATTCTTTTGACATATCGCTAATATAGTTTTGTATTTCTTCATCGCTGTAGCCCCATACATAAACATCTGTAAATTTACGTACTCTTGAAATAGCTCTTAACTGTCTGCGTGCCTGATTGCCAGCGCCAATTAATGCAATTTTATGTGCATCTTTTTTAGCAAGGTACTCTACTGAAATAGCACCTGCGGCAGCTGTACGGCA
Organism: uncultured Clostridia bacterium; assembly: GCA_944377425.1. Classification (GTDB taxonomy): domain Bacteria; phylum Bacillota; class Clostridia; order Lachnospirales; family Anaerotignaceae; genus Neoanaerotignum_A. The sequence goes on along the minus strand of CALWEX010000099.1, from coordinate 14,779 downwards.
GCCAGTTATCCAAGTGCCGTCCATAATGCACTTTAAAGCGCTTGTGTCAGCCTCATATAAAAATACAGTGTTAATACCAGTAGGAAGACCTAATTTTGGGTTATCAGGGTATCCGCCGGAAGAAGATTTTATTGTTATGTATCCACCTTCTAAATCCATGCCGCCTTTAAAGTCAAAGCCTGTATGTGTACCTGGTTTTACTATTGTCATAAAGTCCGGCTGTACTACATGACCTTTTGCAAATGAGCGATAGCCGTTTTCAACTGCCTTATATACATCATCTAAGTCGATAAGGCTTCCTACATCAGTTTTATTTAAAAGTAAAGTTTCCATAAAATTTTGCCTCCTTCTGTTTTGAAATAATATTGCTTTTTGTTATGGCAGCAGAGACGAATTTATTTTTATGCCGGGTTAATCAGCAAGTGCCCCAGATAATTTTTATTAATATTCCAAAACACCTGCCGTCTTATCCGGCATAAAAAGCAGTTGGGTATTGAGGTATATTTAATGTCCGCTATATTAAATGCTCTGTTAAACAATAACAAAAAGTTATGCCTTTGTTTCTTAAGGTTATTATATCGCCATTATTTAAAAGGAACAATTAACGGAATGTACGCATAAAGCCATAACATTATGTTATGGCTTTATTAATTCTTGTGTATAGTTTACTATTTGCATTGCGTGATTTGAAAGAGTATGTCCCTCGTCGGTAACATAACCCAAAGTAAGGGCTGATGCTTCGTCTTGTATGTATAAATCTTTAATGCCGTATTGATTTTTGCCTGGATAGCTGAAATTAATTCCTATATCCACAAGGTCAGTTTCTAAAAGAAGGTTAGTTGACAGGTGTTCACTGTTTGTATATACCGAATTATGAAGGCTGTCGGAATTAACAACTCCTAAACTTACTTTTTCAAGACCGTCGTCTACTGAAAAAAAGTCGCTTAAACTGCGTACAAACTTAAGGTTTGGCAGTTCATCTATTGAAACAGTATCTCTTTCAAAAAGCGGATTTTCTGGCCCTGCAAAAAGACAGGCTTTAAACTTGCCTAAAGGCGTAAATACAAGCTTTTTGCGTTTAATAACATTTAAAAAAGCTGTTATATGCTTTTGTGAAACGTATAAAAAACCTATTTCGGATATACCTTTTTCAACATGATTTATTATTTCCTCAACCGTTCCCTGACGGTGCTCTATTATTATATCAGGATTATTTTTGTATAGTTTTACAAGAAGTTTGGCAAAAACATTGCTTTGGTAAGTAGAAATATAAAATGCGGCACGTTTTTCGTTTTTGCTCATGTTTGATATTATTTCAGCGTTTTTAACTGTGTTTAAAGCATATTCGTATATTGATTTTCCAAATTGTGTAAGCCGTAGCCCTTTGCTGGTACGTTCAAAAAGAGGTGCGCCTAATTCGTCTTCCAAATGCCTTATTACTTTGCTTACATTGGGCTGTGATGTATAAAGTATGTCTGATGCTTTGCTCAGGCTTTTGGCCTCAGCGCAGGCTATAAAAAATTCAAGCTGTTTAAGTTCCACATAAATCACCTCGCTTAATATTAAAAATTATATCATAAAATTTGAAATTCAAAAATAAAAAAATCTATTGACAAAATCCTATCTGAATAGTAGTATATATATGTAAACATATTAAATTGATAGGAAAAGTTAAAAATAGAATTATATAGAAAGCTGGTGCTTTTATGAAAACAATATATTTTGACAATGCAGCAACAACACCTGTTAGAAAAGAAGTTTTAAACGAAATAATGCCATATTTCAGCGATATATTTGCCAACGCTTCAAGCGTGTATGATATAGCATCCCAAAGCCGAAAAGCCATTGAAAAAGCAAGAGAGCAAGTTGCAAAGGCAATAGGCGCCCAAAAAGACGAAATTTATTTTACAGCCGGCGGAAGCGAAAGCGACAACTGGGCAATTAAAGGCACAGCAGATGCTTTAAGCAAAAAGGGAAAACACATTATTACAACCCAGATTGAGCATCATGCTGTACTGCATACATGCGAATTTCTTGAAAAGCATGGCTGGGATATTACATATCTTCCAGTTGATGAATACGGTCTTATATCCCTTGATGACTTAAAAAATGCAATTCGCCCGGATACCGTTCTTATTTCAGTAATGTTTGCCAATAACGAAATAGGAACTATAGAGCCTATAGCAGAAATAGGAAAAATAGCCAGAGAGCATGGAATTTATTTCCATACAGACGCTGTTCAGGCGGCAGGCCATGTTAAAATTGACGTAAAAGAAATGAATATAGATATGCTTTCAATAAGCGGTCATAAATTAGGTGCGCCAAAAGGTATTGGAGCGCTTTATGTAAGAAAAGGCATTACAATTTCAAACCTTATTCATGGCGGCAGACAGGAAAAAGGCAAAAGAGCCGGAACGGAAAATACAGCCGGTATTGTAGGTTTAGGCAAAGCTATTGAGCTTGCGGTAGAAGAAATTGACGAAACAAACAGTTATCTTACAATGCTTAGAGAAAGAGTAATTAAAGGCATAACAGAAAACATTGATTTCTGCCGGTTAAATGGACACAGAGAAAAAAGACTTCCAGGAAATGTAAATATTTCATTTGAGTTTATAGAAGGTGAAAGCCTGCTTCTGCTACTTAACAGCAAAGGAATTTGTGCTTCCAGCGGAAGTGCCTGCACATCAGGTTCTCTTGACCCGTCACATGTGCTTTTGGCTATAGGCCTTGAACATGAAAAGGCACATGGCTCCCTTAGAATTACACTTTCAAAAGAAAATACAGTTGAAGAAGTTGACTATCTTATTAAAGAATTAATACCTATAGTAAAAAGATTAAGAGAAATGTCGCCTTTATACGAAGATTACTTAAATGGCGAAAAAGCGGTATAAAATAAGGAGGCGTTATATATGGAATATTCAGCAAAAGTTATGGACCATTTTATGAATCCAAGGAACATGGGACAAATAGAAGACGCCGATGGTGTTGGTACAGTAGGAAACGCCAAATGCGGCGATATAATGAAAATATATCTTGATATTGACGAAAACGGTATTGTGCAGGACGCCAAGTTTAAAACATTTGGCTGCGGCGCCGCTGTTGCAACCAGCAGTATGGCAACAGAGCTTGTAAAAGGCAAGTCTGTTGACGAGGCAATGGATGTTACAAACAAAGCAGTTATGGAGGCTCTTGACGGACTTCCACCTGTTAAAGTACACTGCTCATGTCTTGCCGAAGAAGCGATACACGCCGCTTTGTGGGACTACTGCGAGAAAAATGGTAGAAAGATAGAAGGACTTAAAAAGCCAGTAAACGACATTGATGAGCTTCATGGTTAAAATATCCCCTTAATTAGAAAATATATCTCCTTCAAATATGTTACTTATTAAAATATGTTTACGGCGGTATATATAAGTCTTATATCTATAAAACAGGCTGTTTGAATATAAATTTCAAACAGCCTGTAATTTTATTTCTTATTTTGAGCCTGTATTTTTTGATTTAAATCTTCAAGGTATTCCCAGCGCTCCATTTTTTCATTAAGTAAGTTTTCTGTTTCTTCTTTTATTTTTGAAAGCTCTTCTAATTTTACAAAGTCTGTTGCGTTTAAAGCCATTTCTTTTTCTGTGTTTTCAAGCTTTTCTTCAAGGGCGGCTATGTCGCTTTCTATAGTTTCATACTCTTTTTGTTCTTTAAATGTAAATTTCAGCTTCTTTTCGTGGGAGGCTTTGTATTCTGTCTTTTTCTGTTCCTTCTGTTCCAAAGGCTCTTCAATATCTGTTCTTTTAAGAGAATAGTCTGTGTAACCGCCTTCGTACTGTTTTATAACGCCGCCTGTTTCAAAAGCAAATATGCGGTTTACTGTTCTGTCAAGGAAATATCTATCGTGAGATACGGTTATAACAACACCTTCAAATGAGTCCAAAAACTCCTCAAGTATAGTCATTGTGGCTATATCCAAATCGTTTGTAGGCTCGTCCAGTATAAGCACGTTAGGCTCTTCCATAAGCACACGAAGAAGGTTAAGACGTCTTTTTTCTCCGCCTGAAAGACGCTTTATCTGGCTGTGCTGTAAGTATGGCGGGAAAAGAAATTTTTCAAGCATTTGTGACGCCGAAGCTGTGCCTTCAGGGGTTTTAACATATTCAGCTGTGTCCCTAATGTAGTCTATTACCTTTTTTTCCGGGTCCATGTATGAAATACGGCCTGTATTTTCGTTTTCTATCTCCTGAGTGTAGTATCCTATTTTAACTGTTTGGCCTATTGTTACACTGCCTGAATCCGGTTTTTCGATACCTGCTATTATTTTCATAAGGGTAGTTTTTCCACAGCCGTTTTTGCCTATAAAGCCTACACGGTCGCCTTTAAGGAATATATAAGAAAAATTGCTGAAAAGAGTTTTTCCTTCATACTGCTTTGATACATTTTCAAGCTCTATAATTGTTTTGCCAAGACGTGAGGCAACAGAGCCTATTTTAAGAGTTTCGTCACGTTTAAAATCCTTTTGATTTTTCATTTCCTCGTAACGCTCAATTCTGGCTTTCTGCTTTGTGGAGCGGGCAAGAGCTCCGCGCTGTATCCATTTTAATTCTGTTCTGAGTATGGATTTTCTTTTTCTGTCGCTGGCTATTGCCATGTCTTCTCTTTCGTCTTTAAGAGATAAAAAGCCGGAATAATTGGTGTCGTAAGTATAAAGAGAGCCTTTGTCTATTTCGGCAATGCGGTTTGTTACGCTGTCAAGAAAATATCTGTCGTGGGTAACCATTACAAGGGCGCCTTTGAATTTTTTAAGGTATCCTTCCAAAAAGTCAGCCATTTCGCTGTCCAAATGGTTAGTAGGTTCATCAAGGACAAGTATGTCCGCAGGGGATACAAGAACGGCTATAAGGCACACGCGCTTTTTTTGTCCGCCTGATAGAGATGAAAGTTTTTGGTTATAGTCATTAAGTCCAAAACGTGTTAAAAGCGACTTTGCCTCTGTTTGAATATCCCAAGCATGGTCGCTTTTTTTGTTGTTTTCCAACACGTATTCCAAAACAGTTTCGTCTTTTTCAAATACTGGGTGCTGTGGAAGGTAGCGCACTATTATGCCGTTTGCCTTTGTAACAGTGCCTTTTTGCGGTTCTTCAATGCCGGATATTATTTTTAAAAGTGTGGATTTTCCAGTACCGTTAATGCCTATAACACCTATTTTGTCGTTTTCCTGTATAAAAAAAGAAACATCGTTAAGAAGTGTTTTATCCGTAAATGATAAAGTTATGTTTTCAGCCGATAATATATTCAAATTAAAAACTCCGTTTCTGAAATTAGTTTAATATTATAAATAAATATAGTAAAATAGAAAATAAAAGTCAAGAAAAGGGGGAAATGCAGTTATGAAAGGCACTAATAAACGCAAGCTGAAAATAATATTGGGGGCTTTTATTGTTGTAGCGGCAATAGGCATACTTTGGTATAATGCGCCTCTTGGGGCAACGGATTTAGACCCCAAAGATGTAAAAGAGATAGTGGTTTTTGATGGGAATACCGGAAAAAGCCTTCATATAGAAAAGCAAAAAGATATTGATTATATAATAGATAGCCTTAACAGTTTAAGAATTAAAAGAAGGGGAGTTTCAGTTGGCTATTCGGGTTTTAGATATAAAACAACAATATACCTAAATTCCGGTGAAGAAGCCGACGGATTTAATAACTTTATTATAAATTCCCCTGATACTATACGAAAAGACCCATTTTTTTATACAACGTTGGATTCAAAAACTCCATGTGATTATATAGAAGATTTGTATAAAAAAGCAAATGAAAGCTGAAAAGGTGCTGATATGCTGTGATTTATAACTTTGTAGATGAAGGTTTAAAAAGCGAGATTATAAATTTAAGAAGGGTTTTCCATAAAAAACCAGAAGAAGGCTGGTGCGAATTTTACACTACTTATCAAATTGTGCAGTATTTGAAAAAGCTTAACTGTACTGTTTATTACGGACATAATTTTTTAAAGCCAGGTGAAAGATTGGGCCTTTGTTCTGACGAGGATTTTAAAGTAAGCGCACAAAGAGCCCAAAAACAAGGTGTGCCGGAAGAATTTATAAAAGATGTTACAAATGGTTTTACAGGCGCGGCGGCTGTTTTTAAGTTTAAAAATCCCGGGCCAGTTTGTGTTTTCCGCTTTGATATAGACGGGCTTAAAGTTGAGGAAAGTACAGACAAAGAGCATAAACCGTTTTCTGATGGTTTTGTGTCGGAAAACAACGGCTTTTCCCATGCCTGCGGACACGACGGTCATATAGCCGCAGGTCTTGCGTTATGCAGTATACTGTCCAAAGAAAGTGAAAATTTAAAAGGTGAAATTCGTGTTATTTTTCAACCGGCGGAAGAAGGCTGCCGGGGAGCTTCGGCAGTAAATGAAAGCGGTTTTATAAATGGCGCCAACTATGTTTTTGGCGGACATATAGGTATTTCAACTGTTAAAACTGGCGAGTTAGCTGCTATAACAGATGGATTTTTGGCTACAACAAAACTGGATATGGTTTTTAAAGGCAAAAGCGCTCATGCCGCCAACAGTCCGCACTTGGGGAAAAATGCCATGCTTGCAGCGGCACAGTTTGTGCTTGCTTCAAGCGCTATACCTCGGTTTGGGGATAAAATAACATCTGTAAATACAGGCATTTTTAATTCCGGTACAGGCAGAAATATTATACCCGATAGAGCATACCTTAAAACCGAAACACGAGGCTCGGACAGTGAGTCAAATACTTATGTTTGTGACGAAGTTATTCGCAGGGCAAAGGGTGCGGCGGATATGTATGGCTGTGAAGTTGAGATAAATACTGTTGGTACAGCCTGCTCTTTTAAATCAGATTTTGAGTTATGCCGCAAGGCAGAGAAAATTTACTCTCAAATGTCAAAGGGTGCAGCACTTTTGGAAAAAAGTTTTACGGCTTCGGAGGATTTTACAAACATTGCTGTTTATGCTGAAAAAAACGGTGCTAAATGTGCATATTTTACATTTGGCAGTAATTTAGCTGGTCCGCACCACAGCAGTAATTTTGATTTTGATGAGGAAACACTTTTTATTGAAACGGAGTTTATGGCAAGGACTGCATTTGATATATTAAGAAATTAAAAAATAGGAGTGATTAATTTTATGTCAGAAGTATATTCTTTTAAAGTTAAAACATCATACAGAAATCATCTTGTGGATATAACACCGCAGGTTAAGGAAATTATATCAAAAAGCGGAGTAAAAGACGGAATTTGTGTTGTGTTTTCAAGCCATACAACAGGTGGCATTACAATTAACGAAAATGCCGACCCAGATGTAAAACATGATATACTTACAGAGCTTGATAAAATAGTGCCTTTAAACGATGGATATCTTCATTGTGAAGGAAACTCAGCGGCGCATATTAAGGCGTCATTAATGGGGTTTAGCCAAACAATAATTATAAGCGATTCAAAACCAGTTTTGGGTATATGGCAGGATATATACTTTGCCGAGTTTGACGGACCAAGAAACAGAACAGTTTATGTTAAAATTATAGAAGGCTGAAAATTACTGAAATAAAAAGCGTTTTTTTAAACTAAATTTAGTTTAAAAGGCGCTTTTTTTATTTGTCGCAATGTTATATGTGGATATTGTGTAATATTATGCGGTTTATATAAAACACCGTTTTTCGGCTTATATGGCCAAGTTCATTTTTACTTAAGAATCATTTAAACTAATCTTAAGAAACAACATGCTATAAATTATGTATAATTATACTGCAAAAGTAAATTTCAGTTAATGAAATAATTAAAGGAGGCAGAATAAATTGAAATATAAAACTTTGCCTATAGCTTTTATATTATGTACGGCAGTTTTATCCGGCTGCGGCTCAGCAGGTGAGCCGGCGACATCTTCAGCTGTGGCATCAGCTGATTTGGCATCTTACGACCCTAATAGCGTAGCCGTTGAAACAAGTATTGCTAAGAAAGGTTCCATTGAAGAAAAATCTATGTTTTCTGGCACTGTTCAGCCTATTAAAACTGTAGATGTTGCATCTCCAAGAACAGGAGTAAAAGTAACAAACGTAAATTTTGAAGTTGGTGACAGTGTAAAAGCAGGAGATGTGCTTTTTAGCCTTGATACCTCTGATATACAAAACAATATAAATGTTTTAAATGCTTCTCTTGCTTCGGCAGATGCCAGTATACAGTCGGCACAAACGGAATTGGAGCAGGTGGAAGGCTCACAGATGAAACAGCAGATAGAAAATAGTAAAACAGCGGTTTCATCTGCTCAAAGGGCTTATGATACGGCAAAAGCTCAGCTTGATACGGCAAAAAGGGATTATGACTCGGCAAATACTCTTTTTATAAATGGCGCTGTTGCCCAAACAGAGCTTACAAACCTTAAAAATGCTTATGACGAGGCAGTAAGAAACGAGCAGGCAGCCAAAGAGGCTCTTAATTCAGCCCAATACAGTTATGACTTGCTTGTAAACGAAACTTTGGCTGAAAACAAAAAGCGTGCTCAAAACGGCCTTGACTCGGCAGTAGCCCAAAAGAATGCACAGGCAGCTCAAATGCAGTCTTACAAAAAGGAATTAGCTGACTCAAATGTTAAAAGCCCTATAACAGGTACTGTTTTAAGCTGCAACGCTGTAGCAGGCTCTGTTTTAACAGGGGACATGCCTTTTGTTATAGTTGATTTAAGTACGGTTAAAATAGAAATTAATGTTTCGGAGGAGATAGTTAATTCCCTTTCTGTAGGAGATATAGCCGAAATAACTGTTGAGTCTTATTCAAATACACCTTTTGAGGGTAAAATTTCCACCATAGCACCGGGTTCCAATACTGACGGAACATTCCCTGTTTCAATAGAAATAAGCAATCCCGACGGAAAGCTTAAAAGCGGTATGTTTGCCGAAGTAAAGTTTGTAAAAGATAAAAGCTCTGACAATATAGTGCTTGATAAAAACGCAGTGCTTATAGATAGCTTAAGCGAGTATGTTTATATTATTAAAGACTCAAAGGCTGAAAGAGTTGACGTAACAACAGGCCTTGATAATGGTACTTATGTTGAAATTTTAACCGGAATTAATGAAGGCGATGAGGTTGTTATAAACGGCAGCTCATACCTTAATAACGGAGATAGTGTAAGAGTTGTAAACGGCAAAGGCGGAGATAATGAAAATTCCGATAAAAACGAAACTCTAAATACACAACAAACATCATCTGAGCCGGCCGAAAAAGGGGAGGAATAATATATGCTCTCTAAAATATCTATAAAACGACCGGTAACAACGGTAATGATAATACTTATGGTGTTTTTAGGCGGTTTGGTTGCCCGTGAGTATCTGGAAATAGCCTTTATGCCGTCTATCGACTATCCTGTGATTGCCGTAAGCACTTCTTACGAAGGTGCAGGACCGGAAGAAGTAGAAGAAATGGTAACAAAGCCTTTGGAAAAAACACTTTCAACTGTAAGCGGTGTAAGAAATATTAGGTCTTATTCCAGTTTAGGATATTCACAGATAACACTTGAATTTAAAGATGGCGTTGACCTTGATAAAAAAACAAATGATGTAAGAGATAAGCTGGAAATGGCATATCTGCCTGACGATGCAGGTAAACCGTCTATTTATAAGTACGACATTCAACAGGAAACAGGCAGTATGACAGTTGGCATAAGAAGTGCAAATTACAACGCCTATACACTTTATAACCTTGTTAATGACAGAATTAAAAATAGGTTTGAGAGTATAGAAGGCATATCTGCAGTAGAGATTTGGGGCGGAAGACAGTACGAAATAAATGTAACTGTAGACCCTGTAGTATTAAGCGGTTACGGCATAACAATAGATGATATATCAAATGCCATATCTAGGGAAAACGCAAATGCCGGCGCCGGAAGTGTAACGCAGGGCAACTCGTCTATGCAGCTTAGAGCATTGGGCCAGTATAAATCCGAAGAAGATATTAAAAATGTTCCTATAGTAACAAAACAAGGAAACATTATTCATGTAAGTGATGTTGCTGATGTTAAAAAGGTTGAAAAAGAGCAAAATATAAAATCCATAATAAATGGCGAAGAGGGCATAGTGCTTTCTATTTCAAAACAGTCCGACGCCAATATAGTTACTGTAAGCGACAATATACAAAAAGAAATAAACTCTTTGCAGGCGGAGTTTAGCGACTTAAATATTGAGCTTTTAAATTCAACAAGCGATTATATAAAGTCCGCCATAGGCGGTGTTACAAGCACGGCTTTTGAAAGTGCTATTGTAGCGGTATTTATACTTTTGCTGTTTTTAAGAGATTATAAGTCATCACTTATAATAGGTGTTTCAATACCTACTTCAATAATGGCAACATACGGTTTAATGTATTTAACCGGTATTACAATGAACATTATATCCATGGGTGGTATAGTAATAGGTATAGGTATGCTGGTTGATAACTCCGTTGTTGTTTTGGAAAATATAAATACATATTACAAGCGTGGCTATACACCAGAAGATGCGGCATATTACGGCACAAAAGAGGTTTCAATGGCTGTAACGGCATCTACTTTAACATCTGTTGCAGTTTTTGGGCCTATAGCATTTGTACCGGGTATGGTTGGAGCTATTGTAAAAGACCTTTCTTTAACAATTTGCTTTGCCCTTACAGCTTCTCTTGTGGTGTCCCTTACATTTGTGCCTATGGCCTGTTCCAAACTTCTTTCCAGGCAGGAAAAACGCCGCAGGCTTAAAAAACGCTTTATATTTGCATTTTTAGGCGATATATGCCTTAAATTCCTTAATGGTTTAGATGTTGTTTACAGAAAAGTTCTATCTTTGGCTTTAAGGCACAGAATTAAAACAACAGTACTTGTTATTGCTGTGTTTATAGCAAGCTTATGCACATATCCGTTTCTTACAAGCGGGCTTATGGGGGAAACAGACGAGGGCACATGCTCTGTTTATATTTATATGCCAGAGGGCACTAAATTTGAAAAAACACAGGAAATGCTTTACAGAGCTCTTGACCTTATAGGCGATATACCAGAGGTTCAATCTTCTGTTGCTATGGCAAATGGCACTTATGTAAGCATAAATTATCAGTTCTGCGATAAAAAAGAAAGAACTCGCTCAACAGGACAAATAGCTGATGAAATTAAACTTAAACTTTCGGATATAGCAGGTGTAAGCCTTAATGTATATGCTTCAGGTATGGCTATGGGCTCTATGGGTTCAGGCTCAGATTTATACCTTACTGTAAAAGGAAATGACAACGAGACATTAAGGCAGGCAGGAAAAGAAATAGTTCAGCTTTTAAGCACTATACCGGGAGCTGAAAATGTTAAAAGCTCATTGGACGATGCTGTAGCAGAAGGCAATATTATAATTAACAGAGAAAAAGCCGCTAAATACGGTGTAACAACATCGTCGGTAGCAAATGCTGTTTCAGCGGCAGTTAGCGGTGTTACGGCAACTACAATTAAAGCTGACGGTACCGAAACAGATGTTAAAATTAAGTATGATGGCGACAGTGCCAAATATTTAAACGATGTAAAGAGCATTACTATACCTACACAAGACGGCAGGCTTATACCTATAACTGAGGTTGCGGAATTTGCCATAGGCGACAGCGCCACAACTATTTCCCGCGAAAATCTGCAAAGATATATTACAATTACAGGAAGATTTAATAACCTTGAAATGAGTCAGGTTCAAGAAGCGGTACAGGAAAAACTTGATAATTATATTATGCCCCAAGGCTGTAGTTATTCATTTGGCGGCAACCTTGAAACAATGAACGAAATGATGAAAGCTCTTACTATAGTTCTTATTGTTTCGGTGCTCCTTGTTTATATGATTATGGCGTCACAGTTTGAATCACTCCTTTATCCGTTTATAATTATGTTTTCAATGCCTATAGCCATAACAGGCGGTATGCTGGGACTTTTTGTAACACGCCAGTCAATAACAGCTATGTCTATGCTGGGATTTATAATGCTTATAGGTATGGTTGTAAATAATGCTATAGTGCTTGTAGACTATACAAACCAGTTAAGGCGCAACAATAATTTAGGCTGTAATGAGGCTCTGCTTGAGGCAGGCCCGGCAAGACTTAGGCCTATACTTATGACTACCCTTACAACTATTATAGGTATTATGCCTATGGTGTTTTCACAAGACTCTGGAATGGAAACGCAAAGGCCTTTGGCTATAGTTGTAATATTCGGCCTTACACTTTCAACTGTTATTACACTTGTGTTTATACCGGTTTTATATTCCGGCGTAACAGGAGTAAGAAACAGAGTAGTGAGGTTTATACGAAATTTTGAAGATAAGCATTTTGAGTACGTAACCCAAAGCAGCGAAGGACAAAAAACAGAATAATATTTAAACAATCTGCTATAGTTTATTTTAAAAAAATTATTGCAAACATAAAAGGCTGTATACCTACAGGTATACAGCTTTTTTATGTGCTGGCAAATTTAAGATAGATATAACAATGGAAAAATAAAATTTGAATAAGATAAAATAAATACAGTTAATAAAAACTTGATTTTATGTTAAAATAAACGTAAGTTAATGCAGTTTATAAAGCAAAAAGCTAAAAAAGGCATACTTTAATTAAAGTATCAAAAGATTTATTTTTAAAATAGACTTGGGTACTAAAAGAATAGAAGCTTTATAAATATTATGTAAGTTAATTTTTAATACTAAGGAATGCAAGCAAGTTTAAGGCAGGTGATGTGTGCTGGTTTGCCGCGGTAAAATTTAATTTGATAGTGGAGATTTTAAAAACTGCATGTTAAATAGATGTGTCAGTAAATAATACTTACACAGTACAAAGCTTTTGGTAATATTTAATTCTGTCATAATTATCAAACTGCACAATTCCAAAAAGCTTCTGATTTTGAGGAACATAATAGTTATTTTTGATTTAGTTTTTGTTTGTATTTAAGAAATTCAATATAAATCAGTAGGGATGACATATTTTCGGAATTAAGTGAATTTATATCATCAATTATTTCTTTAAGCGTTTTAGCATTATATAGGCAGTCAGACAGAACTGTTAGGTCTTTTTCATTCATGGACATGCCAAGAATATACTCAACAGAAACATTATAAAGATTTGACAATGCCGGCAAAAGCCTAATTGGAAATTCACGCTTGCCGCTTTCATATCTTGAGTAGTTTTGCTGTGTAATACCAAGACATGAAGCTACATAAGATTGTTTGAAATTATGCTTTTCTCGTAATTTTTTTAGTTTATCGCTTATTTGTTCCATATCTATATTTACACCTCATTGGGGATATTTTATCAGAATACAAATAAAACGTAATTATTATTACCAATAAGGTGTAAAAATATAGAATTACGCCTAATATTAATATATACATTTTATTGACAAAAAACTACCACATGTAATAAAATGTGTTTATTACATGTGGTAGTAAACAGAGGTGCCCTTATGAAAAATTACAATAAGATTTCTGGTTCAGAAATGACCGTTATGAATGAGTTATGGAACTGTGACAAAATGATTACAGTATCTGACATGGTTTCCATATTAAACTCAAAGGGAGAAAGCTGGGCCTACCAAACCGTTGCTACATTTCTTAAAAGGCTTGAAGGAAAAGGCCTTATAGACTCTACCAAAAAATCCAATGTTTTATACTACTATCCATTAATAAGCAGGCAGGAATACAAAAATATAGAAGCCAAAAGTTTTGTTAATAACAGTTTTGGCGGTTCGCTTAAAAAATTTCTTACAGCGTTTTCAAATGATGATAAATTAAGCAATAAGGATTTAGATGATTTGAAAGAATGGTTTAAAGATGTTGACAATAAATAGGATTTTTATAATGATTCTGCTGCTTTCAATAAGTGGATTTGTTTTCAGTATTATATATCTGCCACTTGAAAAAATAGCCTATAAACTTACATCAGCTAGGTTTATGGTGTATATAAACACTGCTGCGCTGTTTTCTTTTGTTATACCGTTTTACTATATAAATTCTTTATATGACGGCAGTGAAATGACATTTGCCAATTATAAAACTGTTGTAGTTGCAAACAGCACATATAACGAAACATTAATTGCTGAAATACACGCTGTTTTAGGCTCATTTATAAATTATATAGATGTAATATGGCTTTTAGGTGTCATAATTTTTACGCTGTTTAATGGGGTAAATTATTTTCGTCTTATTAATATAGTTAAGAAAAGCAGCTTTGCCATTGAAAGTGATGTGTGGTCTGAAGCATATGAAAACTTAAACAGGCAAAACAGCTTAAGCAATGTTTTTGTTGTGGCAAGCAACAGTATTGACATCCCGTGTACTGTTGGATTAATTAAAAGATATATTGTAATACCAGCTTTTATGATAAACATGTTTAATGTAAATGAAGCTGAATACATACTGAAGCATGAGCTTTGCCATGCTGTGCGCAAAGACGCACCAAGAAAAGCTTTAATTATTGCTCTTAATTGTTTGAATTGGTTTAATCCTTTATTTTATCTGCTTAAAGGTAACCTTTCAAACTGGATAGAGGCAGCGTGCGATGAGGTTGTAACACAGGACTTGAAGGGGGATGAGAGGAAAAGGTACGCTGGACTGATAATAAAGGTTTTGGAAGCCGAAGAAATATTCGGCAGCAAAAGGCAGTACTTTGTTACTGGCTTTAATGGCAGCAGTATAAAGAATTATAAAAGGAGGATTTTAAGAATTATGAAGGGCGGAGAAAAGAAAAGCGTTTTGGGTAAAGTTTTAGTTTCTACATTGGCGTTTGCTTCAAT
>CALWEX010000098.1 GCA_944377425.1 uncultured Clostridia bacterium | reverse complement strand
GCACACGGTTAAAATCTGGATTATGCAGTTCCTCCCAAACGCCTAAAAACTCAATCGTATTTCTATTTCGCATCCAGTTTTGAATCACAAATCTTGGATCATCTTCATTTCTATATTTTGCAATATCCGTTAACGAAATAAATTCATTTTCAAAATTTGTAGTATAGATTCCAATATCAATGCCTTTTGCATGGATAGTCTCCTTAACAATTTTCGCCATAGCTATTCTCCTCTCCCCACATTTCCCTATATGCTTCAATATAATCCCTAATACAACCGGGATATATATCCAAATACTTTCTGCATACCCTTTTATACAATCCCAACATTTTTTCATCACATGCAAAGTCCAGTAAATAATCTAACAAATGTGACAAGTCATCTTCTGACAGAATTTTGATGCACACATCTTCAACCAACGGCAAATAAACCTCATAGGCTTTCTGATGTAATTGGACTATCTGCTCTGCAATTCGGCAAATATTTTCATCCATTAGATTACCTCAAAATACTGAAGCGCCTCCGTTATCGCTTCTACCTTTTCTTTCGGCGGACATTTCCTCGGCTGCTTCAATTCCTCTGTCGCATTAGGCGCATCATACATTGTTAATCCCAATGCCCTTTTCACTTCTGCAATATAATCGGTATGTACCTTAAACCCAAACTTCTGCTCTACATATTCCTGTATCATTTTATATGTGATTTTCGGTTTCGGCTGATATTTTTTTCGCCCGTTCTGCAATCGCATCCAGCGATATCTTATCACCGCCTTCTCCAAATTCCACCTTTACGTTGATAACGCTATCCGGTGATTTGTGGGACAGAAGTACCACCGTCTCGACATGTGATAGTTAGGCTATTTATAAACATATCCCCTATCTAAAACTCCAGTATTTTTCTCTGCTTTTAATAAGCTTATCATCACAATAAAACTTTTTTGATTAGGCTATTTTGAGACTTTCGTGTCACATCTCTATTATCTTAACGTATTACAATAAGCAAAAACATACTTTTTCAGTATTCATTTCAAAATTGTATATGTACGCTTCCTAATTTTTACCATACAACACTTTTTTACACATAAAATTGCTCCATTCTTTTTGAAATAATATACATATTCATAATAGACTACGCATATATTAGTATAAGCAATCACTATTAACACATCTATGTGTATGACAACCATAAGAGTTGGACGTTATCTTTTATGGTTAAACGTCCTGTTGGTGGAATTCCAACATAGTGATTGCTATTTTTTTACTATCTTATTTCTAGCGTGAGCCATTCTGATAACCTTTTTTTGAGCTTCATTTTCTCCAAAGAAAACATCTATCACATGCTGAGCTTCTCCTACTAATGGAATATCATGATACAAGAAATATTTGCGCACTACAAGCATTACCATCTGCTTCGTAATTCCAAGCGGCGCATTTTTATTTAACGTTTCTGCTTTCACTGCCATTTCATGAAAATTTCCTGCATTTTCTTCCATCATAATATTCTGAATCCTGTAATTTGTGTTGTTATAATAATCAAACTTATTTAAATCATCTATCGTTTTACCATTAACAGAAGTACTTGCAACAAAATCATATATGGATAAAATATATGCAATAGATTGATTTTGTAATTCTTTCGTAATCATATCTCTAGTAATTAACTTCCCTTTTCTAGTTTTTGGTGCACGATCTAATATATCATTTATAATTCTGTCATAATTCTCATCAATATCTTTAAGCATAAAATACAATAATTTGTTAGGATATCTGTACAATATGTCTACCACCCCTTGCTTTTGATCACCTTTCAAAATGTGTCTAAAACTGGGCAATATTTTTGCAACTAATTCAAGATATGAAATGCTTTTTGATATTTTATTGCCAAATGAGTTCACTTTACTTTCATCATATGAATAAAGACTTTCCGGATTTTGCCTATGATTCTCAACAAACTCTTTTTCTATAGTTGATTTTTCTTCCTTTATCTGCTTTTTTTCTTTCGAATCGGGCAATTGGGGTTTTATATTCGTACTAATCTTGGAGAGGTATCCTATATTATCACTATCAATGCTTAATTCATCCCATTCTTTCATATGTGTCATAAGGCTATCCATTATAGGATTTAAAATCTGGATATTACTTGTGATATATGACAAGAACAGAATAATATCACCATTCGGTTGAAAACAAATATTGTCAAGAATGTATTTTAATTCCTCTACACCTTTTCCTTCATTAAATATTCTATTGAGATATAAGGCTGTAAAATACGCCAATAAGTTTTCATCACAAAACTCTATGCCAAATTTGTCAGGATTCTCTCGAATAATATTTGCTTTGATTGCAGCATTATAGACAAATTTAGGTTTTATATCATTATCATATTCATTATTGTACATTTCTACTACATTCTCAAATTCCTCTGTAGGCAACGGATATTTTTTATTAAAATGTATGTAATGAGCCACAAAATCCAAAGCTATCATGATCTCATCAACATTTTCCTCACCGGCATACTTTGCTAATCGGAATGTAATATTCGCCTCGAAAACTTTACTGAAAACATTACTTTCTTTCTGTGTTTTAGTATATGAAAAGCTTAAATAGTAGTCCACATACTGATGAATAAAATCTGGATTCAACTGAAAATATCTTATCTGATCTGTAATATCTTCATTTATTTTTCTAGTTTTTTCTGCTATATCATTAATTTTTCTTTCCTGAAAATTAGAACAAATCTTTTCAATAAGCATCTCCCGTTTAGCATAATAAAATGGACATATTCTCATATAAAACATGTTATTTTCTGATAATTCTTCTAATGTCTTTTCTTTAATATTAAGATTCCAGTCTATTCCACCAAAAAAGATAAAATGGCCAAACTTATCCTCAAAATCCTCAATAAACGATTTCCACTTTTCTTTACTTATCTTATCATATCCATCTACTATAAGAACTTTCTTCTCAGTATCAAGTTGCATGAATTCATCAAAATCAGCATTTTCTCCATACTGATTTGTCAAAGCATATTTTATCAATTTAAGATTATCTTTAGGTGAAAAATTTTCTTCTTCCAGCAAAATAGGAACATAATTGTCCGCTAGCATTTTACATATGTATTTTGCTAAAATTGTTTTTCCTGATCTAGTGCTTCCCTCAATAGAAATCTTTTTCTTCAAAGCAAATAGTTCCATAAATTTTTCTTCTGTTGGAACATTATAATTCTTTAAATCATCATTAATGTTTTTTGCTTCTAATGACGGAAACACAAAATAGTCTATGTATCTCTCGCCGGCTCTTTCATCAACATCCGTTTCAAGAAAATCTTTAAATTCCTGCGTATGAGTGAATTTATATTTCCCTCTAAATGTTACATTATTATTCTTTAAATTCTGCACTGGTTTATAGATAGAACCGTTATATACAAATTTATGACCAATAAGCTTATGTTGCTCTGTATCCAATATTAACGTATTAAAACCATGCTCTGTCCTTGTTCCATACAAAGCAACACCACTCGAAACGTCAACTGTATGCTTTGCATTAACAGTTTTATTTTGGCTTAATGAGAAATGCTCATGTCCCACAAAAATCAAATCTGAAGTTTCATACAGCTTAGTATAAAGTGTTTGCTTTGAACCATCGGAGAACCATTCTGGACCATGGTGTATAATAGAAAGTGTATAATTCTCTTGTCGTACAAAATCCAGTTTATTAAGTTCTCTTTGTGGTATGTAATGAAGCCCCTTATCCTCATTCCCATTACATAGCAAAGAAAATGGAGCTGAATTAATTAAATTTATTTTTATTGTGAACTTCCCAAAAGTAATTTTTCTCACATCAACCACTTTTCCTTTGGTATAACATAAGTTTCTTTGAGCAAATGCATAAAAATTATCCAATTGAGATAATTCATTATAAAATATAGCATCTATATCTTCGTCAGAAGAATAATAATCCTTTAGTTCCTCTATAGTTCTGTTCGGATTTGCTGCTAAATTATCATGATTTCCGGGTGTAATAAGAGTATATATTCTTTTATTCGGTAAATATATTTCCTTTATTTGATTTATCAATGTTCCAATGAAATTCCCTGCTGTTTTATATTGGTTTGTTTCTCCAGACTGTGCAATATCTCCAGAAAAAACCAATATACACTCATCAAACTTATCAATCTGCTTTAATCCATTTACCATTGCTTGGATGTTGATATCTCTAAACTTAGTATTCTCTCTAAAATGTGCATCGCTCAGATGTAAAAATAAAATTTTCATTCGTACTCCTCCTCAATTCTTTATGGCTTCAAACATGCCTCTATTTAAAAATTGTTTTATCCTTATTTATGTACTTCTTTGAACTATATTTCTTACTTTTTCTCTGTATATCATTATTATTTCTTATTATATTACTTCTCCTCCCCTTCTCAATCTGCACCGCTTTAAAAGTTTCTTTCGATATTATCGCTGGATTATTATCAGTTGCCAAATAATGTACTTCGCTTTTACCAGTTTTCAATAGCCGGACATCCCCTGTGTACTTCTCATTACTCAGCATAACATCTATTGTTCTCTTACACCATTTCTCCTTCCCTGTAGGAGAGGGGATTTTCCGCTTCTCAAGTTCTTTGATAATACCCAATACACTTTCTCCTTTCAAATATAAGTCAAATATCATTTTTACATTTTCTGCTGTTTCTTCATCAATGATTAACTTGCCTTCTTCATCATGTTTATACCCATAACACTTTCTATCGTATAATTTCGAAGTTCCTGAAGCAGCTCTCTGCTTAATGCCCCATTTTATATTTTCACTACGAGACTCATTTTCTGCTTGTGCAAAAGACTCAATAATTGAAATCATTAAGTCACTGTCTGTGTTTGCTGTATCAAGTTCTTCCTGTTCAAATATTATCCGAACACCAGCATTTTTTAATTTATTCAATGCTTCTATAGTTTCAACAGTATCTCTTCCAAAACGGCTAATGCTTTTCGTAAAAATAATATCTAGTTTATGAGAGGTACAGTCATCTAGCATACGGTTAAATTCCTTGCGTGATGAGCCTGTTTTGCTGGTAGAGATATCCATATACACATCCGCAAGAAGCCATTGTGGTGTAGCCGCCGTTATTTTTGTTAAATGTGATACTTGTGCAGCCAAACTTTGTAACTGCTCCGAACTATTTGTACTGACACGACAATAAATTCCGATGCGCTTGTCTCGTTTCTGTGGTATGGGTGGTATGAAATGAACTTTTTTATAATTGTCCATGCCTCATCTCC
>CALWEX010000097.1 GCA_944377425.1 uncultured Clostridia bacterium | reverse complement strand
AAATATATTTCAAGAATATAAGACCAAGACATACATGCTTATACTCTGCAGAATCCATATTATTACGGAGTTTATCCGCCATCACCCACAAATCTTCTTTTCTTAATTCAGCCATTTTTATTCCTCCACCATTAAATAATCTGCGATACTTTTGCCCAGATTTGTTTTTCATTTGGGCTTTCTTTTGCCGTTCTAATAATTTTTAATATTGATTCATTTTCCATTAGGTATTCTTTAATATCTGCTGGAACATCTTTTCTTTCTTTTGCAGCTAAATCATATAGCCTGTTCCTTATATCTGGAAATTCTTCTAAATGCAATTCTGCAATTATTCTATCCAACAACTCTCTTTCGGGAGGTTTATTATTACTCTTTTCAATATCACTAATATATGTAGGTGTTTTACTCACCGCTTTTGCAAGCTGACGAATTGATATTTTTTTTGCTTGTCGGACGGAACGCAAATATTGACCAAATTCAGCATTTTCCGTTTTCAAATTAAAATCATCCACCTTTATCGCCTCCATTATAAGTTAGTTAGCTTACATACTTATTTTATACTGTTTGCTCAACTGTGTCAACCGATATACTTACTTCTTTACCTCCGGATAAGATAGGATCAGTATTACTATACTCAGTATTATTAATATCAGTATTATTACCTTGTGCTTTTGACAGTTCTTGAATTGTCAAAAAGACAATTCAAGAACTGTCTTTCCACATAAAAAATGGGCTGCAAATTAAAGCAACCCATTTTTTCTTAACTATAAATTAACTCCGCTAAAACTATTTCTTCTGCCTGCGCTTTTAGGCTGTTCATGTGTTGTACCCATTCCATTTGATGTGTAGCTTTGTTTGGCATTGGATTTCTCTTAAGTAATTCAGTCATCAACTTCTCTACTCTGCAATGTGCCGTTTCATCAATCTCCCACAGATACGGAAATAGTTGCTCCCTGAGAATCAGGTCATTTAGTAGCATCGGATTCTTCTCTTGCAAATATGCTCTCCTCATTCTACCATATTTGCCCAACACTTTGTGTTTGTATGGACTCAACTGGATGTCAGGAATAAAATAATCGCCACACTTATAATATCTAAACTCTTGTTCCATAAGGATACCTACAATCAATTTCTATTTCTAAAGTTATTGTAGCCTGTTTATATCCTTATGTGAAGTTTGTCGATTGCTTTGCATTTACGGCATCCATAATTTGCTGATAGACTTTTCTGGAAAGTCTGCGATTTCCTTTTTCCATCTGATAGCAGTAGCTTGCTTTCAAGCCAACAAGCTCGGCAAACTCACGTTGATTCAGTTTTAATTCTTCTCTGATTGCCTTTAAAGCCTCTGTATAAGGCGATGCAATGAACGCAGCAAATGAATAATCACAGAGAAGCGACACATCAATTTTCAGCTGTTCTGAGAATCTCACAGCGGTATCATATGGTATCGGAGTAAGCCCCTGCTCATATTTCAGCAAAGTTGCCGGAACAATACTTATCTGCTCGGCAAGTTGTCTGGTCGTAAGATTATTTCGTATCCGATAATAACGCAGATACTCTCCCGGTTGATTGCTCTTTGGTTTTGTTTCAAATGCCAATGTCAGATGAAGGAGCAGCTTTCCATGGTGGTATTGATAAAGTGATGTGTGATTGAAAATATCATTGCAAATACAACATGATATTTGCATTCCCACTTTGTATGTGCTAAACTACTATTATTCATAAAAAATCCGCTTGTTTTCTTTATTTTAAAACAAGCGGATTTTATTATAAAAGTTAACAGTTCTATTTTGTTACCTTCGTATGTACCGTTAATACTAAATGGAAACATTTTATAAAACAAATGACGAATTATAATATATATGGTAGAATAATATTCTAAATTTATAGGAGGACAAGAAATTGTTAAACATGAAAAAATTAATAAAAATATGGATTGCTCTTTGTTTTATTATAGGTATAGCCTTCAGCTGTTTTTGCATATACAATAAAACAACACCTTCACAAATAATAAACACAATAATTGACAGTGCAGAACATGACTCTGACGGAATTTACTGGCATTTTAATTATGAATTTTAATATTCATAACAGCTGAAGCAAATAAATAAAACATAATACATTGCCGCTATAAAACGTCTTAACCGGCTTTATAATTTTAATCCGTATTGTCTTTTAAGTAAGACTCAAGGCGAACACCTACATTTTCCTGTAAATTGCGGTAGAAAAACTGGTAATCGTAAATATGATAAATTCCACTTTCAAAAATTGAAAGTACAGGAGGATATTCCTCAGGCTTAACATCTGTTACCTTTAAAGCTCCCCTTACTGGGTCAATATATGCTCCTGTAAGATTAGGAATTTCCGAAACTATATTTCCATCATAGTCTGTAAAACATGCGCCCATATTTTCTTCCTTTGAAGCAGTTGTGCTGTCGGTTTTCCAGTTAAGCGGATTAATTGCAAGTGTGTGCATACCTTCAGGTATCATTATGGAGTCCGTAACTTCTTCGGCCTCACTGTTAAATGATATTATAACACCTGTATCATCTTCACCTGTGGCAAATTTCAGATGAGGATATTCATTTATTTCTTCATCGGTAATGTTCCAGCCAATGGCATAGCAGGCCACCAAAAGACTGTTTATATCTTCGTCTGCAAAACATTCCTTTAAAAGGCGTATACTCATATCTGCCCCCTGTGAAAATCCGGCTAAAATAATAGGCTGACCGTTATTGTAGTTATCAATATAATATAAAAATGCATCTTCTATATCTTCGTATGCAATATCAAGATATTTTTCTCTCTCATCTTCAGGCATTTCATATACATTTAAACCGGCCTGACGGTAATAAGGCGCAAAAAAACTGCAATTCTCATCATATATGCCCTTTTCCATGTTAGTTGCTCCCAGAAAATCGCTTTTTACTTTTTCGTCGTTCATATCCATATTAAAGCTGTCATCAGTACCGCTGTAAACCGTAGGGCAGATAAAAAATACATCTGCCGAAGCCGCTTTATCATCTTCCAGATAAACCCAGTTTTCTCTATCAGCATATACAGATGTTTCACTGCTGCTTTTACACCCAGATAAGGCAAAAAGCAAAACAAGTGTAATTAATACTACAAAATTTTTCTTTCTCATTAATTATTTTCCTCTTTCTTAATTATAAAAATTATCAATAAAGCTTTGCTCCTGCCAGAATTTTGTCATCAAGCATAATAAGCTTCAAGCGCTCCTCACCATTTACATAATATATTGTAGAAAGCAACATTCCACATGATTCAATATCCATCATGGCTCTTGGCGGAAGGTTTGTAATTGCAAACAATGTTTTGTCTACAAGTTCTTCCGGCTCGTAGTATTCATGTATTCCGCTGAGTATTGTACGGCCTGTGCCTGTTCCGTCATCTAATGTAAACTGTGAAGAAGCTTTTTGCTCTTTTTTACAGCCACACATTCCTTTACCTTAACAACACGAAAATCTGACTTGCTGAGTGTGTCAAAATGAGCTTACTCCTAAAATAAATTTTTATACTTAAATATGTCTTTTAAGCCATGCCTGTGCGTATGTGCAGGTAGCATTAACTTCTTTGCCCTGCTCTTTTATCTGCTCAACTGCCGCTTCAACCAGTTTGCTGGCAACACTATGACCTCTTAAGGAATCGTCTACAAAAGTATGGTCTATTGTGCAAACCCCTTCTTCTGATTCTGGAAAAGTAACTTCTGCAATTAATTTTCCATTTTCGTCTTTCGCATAAATTCTGTTTTGTTCTTTTATAAAATCCATATAAAGCCTCCTTATAAAATTATTTTTACTGATAACTAAAAGCTATATGGCCGCAGATATTTTATTGCAGCTGAAACACAGTTTTATTTTTTCAAAATATTCTTAAATATAATCATTGTAAGTTGTCCGGTCATCATACTTGGGAAAAAGCTAGTAAGCAGCTATTTCCAGCTTAAACTATTTATTTACCATCTTTTAATCTTCTCTGCCATAACTCCAAATCCACGGCATTAAGTCCAAATCTGTCCAAAAGAGCGTTCATGGAAAGCCACCTTCCCATTTTTGTAGGATAGTTGCAGTCTTCCTGACCCCAAATCCATTTATAAACCTTAAGAATAGTTTCAACATTAATTCCCACACTATCTTTAAGACACATTTCACTAATAACATAGTCCGGCTCTTCACCACAGCAGACACGATATAACGCTTTAATAAGCAAAACAGCACTTGAGCTGTCATATTCATATTTTGCCGCTATATCATCACTTATTTCCTGATGACTTATTAACCAAAGGCTTTCTTCATCGGGGTTATAAATAAAAACCATAAAGTCGTTTCGGGATAACCTGCCAAAATTTCTTTTGCCTCCAGGTTTATTTATAGCTATTATTTCGCCTGTAGACAAATTTTCAACCTCATATAAAAGATACGGTATATTAAGCAGTTCATCTCTAAAAGTATTTTGCTCTTTGTTATCAAGTTTCAGCGGAACTAAATTTACACTGTGCTTAAATTTTTTATTAATCATACAAAATCCTCTTGTTCGAAAATTTCATTTACGTTAAAACTCTTTAAAAATTGGATATAAGCAATTCCTTAATTTTACCTCTTTTATCACTTTTGCAGTTAATTGCGCGTGAAGCATCAACCCTTTTAATCTTATAACCTGAATACAGTTTATCAAAAAATTCGTCTTTTGGGTCTATATTTTTAGGATCTGAATTGCTTAAAACAATTTTTGCACCTTTTTGACGTATATTGTCTGCAAATTCAGCCAGCTCAATTTGTTCTTCATCATTAAATGAATTTTCAGTATATGCCGTAAAACTTGCACTCTCTGTAATAGGTCTGTAAGGGGGATCTATATATACAAATGTATCTTCCCCTATAAAGTCGGCAGATTTTCTGTAATCACCACAGACAATATTCACATTTTGAAGTTTTTCCGAAACAGCTCTAAGATTAGCTTCATCACAAATTAAAGGCTTTTTATATGAGCCCATAGGCACATTAAACATACCTTTTTTATTAACACGGAAAAGCCCGTTAAAGCATGTTTTATTAAGAAATATCATAAGAGAGGCTTTTTCAATATTTATATTTTCGTCACCGTTTACTTTTAAATAGTTAAAACGCTCACGTTTTGAAAGGTAATATTTTTTTCTTTCTTCGGTATCCATAGGAACAAATTCACTCTGCATAACCGAAAGCATTGAAATAAGCTCATCAATGTCATCTTTTATAATTTTATATGTATTTATAAGCTCTGCATTAATGTCGCTTATATATATTTCTTCCAAATCGTATTTACCTAAAATATCAAAAAGCACAGCTCCGCCGCCTACAAAAGGCTCTGCATACTTTGTAATTTTTCCTTCTTCAAAAGGATAATATTTTTCAATTTCGCTTATAAGCTGACTTTTGCCCCCTGCCCATTTTAAAAAAGGCTTAACCTTTTTATCATCATTTTTTATATATCTAATGCTTCTTGCATCAGCAGGTTTTTGTGCCATAAGGGGTATAAGCCACATATTCCCCAGCATTTCAGTATTCTTTATTCTGCCTTCAGAACAAAGAACAGCAACACGTCTTTGAGAGATTCCCCATTTATCGGCTGCCTCTCTTGCGGACATGAACTCCATAAAAATACCTCCCATCTCATTAAGCAATATTGTATTCTAATTTTAGAATAATAGCAATGTCATTTTCATATATCATCTATCAACTTCATGTGATAAATGACTTTTTGCCTTTCTGTAAAAACTGCTTTTATATATTCCAAGAATAACTATAATGCTGCTGTATACTATGACAAAAAATCCGCTTGTTTTCTTTATTTTAAAACAAGCGGATTTTATTATTTTATTATAAAAGTTAACCGTTCTATTTTGTTACTTCCGTATGTACCGTGCTTTTGCTGATTCCAAACTGTTTAGCCGTCTGGCGAACTGTGGCGTTGTATTTTATAATATAATTTGCTATCTCAACAGCTCTTTCTTCAATATACTCCTTCAAAAAATCAGCTTCCTAAGACATGATTAATAATTTATATTCAAGCTGGTCTTAAAGTATGCTAAAAGCTGATTTTCTATATATTATTTTCTATATTTTTCTAACACAACAACTCTGTTTACACATGTCTTTTAAGCCATGCCTGTGCGTATGTGCAGGTAGCGTTAACTTCTTTGCCCTGCTCTTTTATCTGCTCAACTGCCGCTTCAACCAGTTTGCTGGCAACACTATGACCTCTTAATGAATCATCTACAAAAGTATGGTCTATTGTGCAAACTCCTTCTTCTGATTGTGGAAAAGTAACTTCCGCAATTACTTTTCCATTTTCGTCTTCTGCATAAATTCTGTTTGGCTCTTTGATAAAATCCATGTTATACTCTCCTTATAAAATTTATTTTTACTAAACCATATTTATTTTTAATAGCTCTATAACTGTATATATTTAATTGCAGTTGAAATACACTTTTATTTTTAACAATTTACCTAATCTATGCAAAAAGTCTAATGTTTGCACAAACAGCTTATTTTCTGAATACGAAAATATCCATGAGCAATAAGCAAAAAATTTTATTTTATGCTGTTCTTTTATTATAAGCTCTTTTAACTTAAACCCATTGTCCTGAAGTACTTTTATTACATCAAATTACATTGGTATCATACAGCCTTTCTTCATTCTTTCTTCATTATATAACTCATAAAGTTGGCATAAAATTCAACATAATTTACATCAATAGCAATAATATCTCTGTTAGGAAGTTTTGCCTCAACCAGTGTTGTTCCGCCGCTGACAAAAGGCTCTGCATACTTTGTAATTTTTCATTCCTCAAAAGGATATTGTTTTTCAATTTCGCTTACAAGCTTACCTTTGCCACCTGCCCTTTTATATTCTGACTCTCTTGCGGACATGAACTTCACAAATATTTCTCCCATCTTATTAAACAATATTGTATTCTAAATCTGGAATAATAGCAATTTCAAATTCAGGATGGTATTTAGTCTTTCTTTATTTTTTCCTGTTTCTTTGCTTCTGCCTTTAATATTTCCATATTTAATTCAATATATATTTTTCTAAATATCTGGCCTATATCTTTTTTAATAATTTATATATAACTTTTCTTTTGTATTTGGGTACAAATAATATGTGGTATTCACAATGATAACTTGAATGTGATATTTATTTTATTTCGCTTTTTATACAACTTAAAACCTCCATAATACTTTTTGATGCAGCTACTAAGCCATCTTAATTGTATCATGGAGGTTTTCTTTTACAAATTTTTATCTGCCACTGGCAGAACCAGTGGTTTTATTACGTTAAATCACTAATAAAGGTGGAATGACCAATTTTTCATTCCACCCAATTTCATTATATAAAATTTCTATTTACAGTCTTTTCTTCATGCTTTAGATGTATAAGTAATTGTAATATTTAAAAATTTATGCTATGTCAGAAATAAACGAACCTTCGCCTTCTTCTTTTTCAATAAGTGCCAATTCTTCTTTAACTTGCTCTGGTGAAAGCTTGCTTATTCCTATGCCTGCAACTGCTAAAATAAATGCTATAATAGGACAGGCAAACGGGAATATTGTATAAAACGCATATCCACCTGCGCCCCATGCAGCAACGCCAAGGGTAGTATAATAAAATGCACCTGAATTTCCCCAAGGGAACAAACATGAAACGCATGTGCCTACATCTTCCAGTGTACGTGAAAGGCAAGGTCTGCCCATTTGGTTTAATATAAATGGTTTTCTCCATGTGTTTCCTACAAATACAGAACTTACATAAGAGTTTCCGGCAATGGCATGAATACCAAATACAGCTATTTCAGCTGTAAGCATTGTTTTTGCTCTTGAGTTAAGGTCTTTCATAAGAGGCTCAATGGCTTTATCCAAAAATCCGGCATGTATCATTATTGTTGTAAGTGAAAATCCACAGTAACAAATTAATACAATAGATGCCATTGACATCATTCCACCTCGGTTTAAAAGTGAAGTGGCAAGTGGAGAAATTTCCATTCCCTCAGGAGCTATTGAGTCAACTGTAAAGCCTTTTATCATTGCTATTGTTGCATTTGAAGGTGTAAAACCTTGTATAACAACACCAAGAATACCGGCAATAAGACTTGCAATTACAAGTGTAGGTACAACAGGTTTTTTAGTTAAAGCAGCAACTAATATAAAAACAAGTGGAATAATTAAAAGAATATTCCAGTTGTAAAGCTGATTTAACTGTTCTATAAGAGTAACTGCGTTTTCAGGTAAAGAAGCATCTTCAATATGTGTTCCCAAGCCAAGGATTGTATATACTATAACGCATATAATCCATGTTGGTATAGTAGTCCAAAGCTGTGACTTGATATGTGTATAAAGCTCTGTGCCTGCACATGCCGGTGCAAGGTTTGTTGTTTCTGAAAGAGGTGAGATTTTATCGCCGAAAACAGCTCCTGCAATAACAGCACCAACTGTAATTGGAAGTGAAAGTCCAAGACCGCTTGCAAGCGCCAAACATGCTACTCCAGCAGTTCCGGCTGATGTCCAAGATGAACCGGTCAAAACAGACATTATACAGCAAACTAAAAATGAACTCAAATATAAGAATTTAGGATTGATAAGCTCAAAACCATAGCATATTATCATAGGCAATGTACCGCTATACATCATTGCACCAAGCAGCATACCAATTACCCACATAATAAGTATTGTTGATGTAAGATTGCCTATTCTTTTACCTATTGCCTGTTCCATATCGCTCCATTTATACCCCAAACGGAAAGACATTAAAAGTGCTACAATTGATGATATAACCATCAAAAACTCAACACGAAGTTGGAGAATCATTCCGACAGCTATAATCGCCACAATTACCCAAACGGTAAACTGAGCTTCAAACATGGTTGGTTTGCGTTTTGTGGTTTCATTCATAATACATCAGTCTCCTTTTCTCTTTTCTCTTTTTTTAAATATATTAAAAAGCAATTCTGACCAAAAAGTTTAAAGACGCCTAAATTGTATAAAAATCAGAATTTAAAAAGAAATATTGGATTGGAATAGCAAATATGTAATAAAGCAATATAATTGTAAGACCAATTATTTAATATTGTATATTAAATATTCACCAATTGTCAATAATAATATGGTAGATTTTCACAAATATTGTATGTAACATGCATGGTTGTTGATATGTGGAAAAATCATTTTAAATATAACTTGAATTTTATGCAGTTTTGATTCAAAATTAATAATAGGGTTAATTCTAAACCGAAATAGTAGTGTAAGGACTTTAATTATTAAAATAATTATATTTGGTAGTGAAGTATTTTAGACTTTTAATTATTAAAGGCCTAAAAAAGGAGAACTGATATGGGAAAAGTAGAGGAAAAAGCCAAAAGAAAAAATATATATAAATATGTTGCTGAACAGCTGCTTCAGGATATTACAGCCCATGTTTATTCATCAGGAGAACGGCTGCCTTCCGAAAGACTTTTGGCAGAAAAATTTTCTGTAAGCAGAACAACAATACGTGAGGCAATAAGATACTTAGAGTCTATAGGATGTGTTGAAACAAGAATAGGCGCCGGTTCCTATGTAAAAGCATTGGATATGACTCACATGGCAGAAACATTTTCAAATGCACTTTTTAATGGTGAAATAATGAACTGCGACGTAATTGAAGTAAGGTTTATTTTAGATTCAGAAGTTGGTGCCCTAGCTGCTGCTAGACGTACGGGAGAACAGCTTCAGGCACTGAAAGACAATATATCTAAAATGAAAGAAAGCATTGAATTAAATGAAGGTGCTGAAGCATATGCAAAATACGATGAGGAATTTCACATGCTTTTGGCTAAGGCAACTAATAACGTAGTTCTTATTAATTTAGTTGGCATTTGTGCCAGTCTCTATGCTTATACTGTAAATTTATCGTTTTCTGTTGAAGGAATGCCGCAAACAGGAGTTAAACAACATGAGGAAATTGTAAAAGCTGTTGAACTGCGTGATGTAAAAAAAGTACGTATGCTTACAAGGCATCATATTTTAAGAACTCTATACAGACCATAAAAATATATCAAAATGCTTCGGAAAATATCCGAGGCATTTTTGCATAATATGGCAAATATAAAGGTATTGAAAACTTTTATAAAAAGATATATACTGGTTGTACCAATTATTAAATTGGTATAATAATATTTACGGCGGAATAATTGAGTACTGTATTTTTTTATGGAGGTAAGTTATGTCTGGAATTACAAACTTAGTAAACCATATAAATTTGCCGCGTTTTGTACGGGTTCACCAATCTTTTCCTCATAATGAATTAAGCAGAGAAGAAATAGGAATTATATTAGAAAACTATTTTTCACAGCCGGAAATTAAAAATGCCATTAAACCAAAAGAAAGAATATGCATTACTTGCGGCAGCCGCGGTGTTTCAAACATGGTTTTTGTAACTCGCTGGCTTGCAGATAAAGTAAAGGAATTGGGTGCATATCCGTTTTTGGTTCCTGCTATGGGAAGCCATGGCGGAGCAACAGCTGAGGGACAGAAAAAAATACTTGAAAGTCTTGGAATTACTGAAGATTCAATAGGATGTCCTATACTTTCTTCCATGGAAACAGTAAAAATAAGTGAGGTTGAGGATTTTTCCGTCAATATGGATAAGAATGCTTTTGAAGCTGACGGCGTTATTGTTCTTAACCGCATAAAAGCACATACAAGCTTTGAAGGTCCTGTTGAAAGCGGTCTTATGAAAATGATGGCTATTGGCCTTGGCAAACAGTACGGAGCACATATTTGCCATGCTAAAGGCGATGATTATATGTCCCACAGAATTTTTCTTATAGGAAATGAAATGATAAAAAACGCTAACATTCGTATTGGTGTGGGACTTATAGAAAATGCTTTTGATAAAACATGCAAAGTAGTTGTTATGCCTGCAAATAAAATACCTGATGAAGAACCCAAATTATTAAAAGAAGCCAAAAAAGAAATGGGAAGGATTTTTCTTAATTCCTGCGATGTACTTATTGTAAAAGAACTTGGAAAAAATTACAGTGGTGCAGGCATGGACCCAAATGTAACAGGCAGATGTGCAAATCCTAAACTTCATAAAGGCATTGATTCTCAAAGACTTGGTATATTTGATTTAACGGCTGAATCCCATGGAAACGCCACTGGAATGGGCAGAGCAGATTTAGCTACTGAAAAATTCTTTCATAAAATCAGCTTTGATGAAACATACCCTAATTTTATAACAGGATATTCACCTGTTGGGTATCAAATACCTATTATTGTTGATAATGAAGAAGAAGTTATGAAGGCCGCCGTCGCCTCCTGTTTAGACATTGATTATGAAAATCCACGTATTATTATTGTTAATAATTCACTGGAAATAGAAAATATTTTAATATCCGAAGCTATGATACCTGAAACTGAAAACATACCTCAGCTTACAGTCGGAGAAGATAAATTTTACATTGAATTCGATTCCAACGGAAATATGAAAACCGTAATTTAATCATAACCCATAGTAAATATTTGTTTTTCATATAGTTTAAAACCTCCATAATACTTTTTTTATGCGGCTGCCAAGCCATTTTAATTGCATTATGGAGGTTTTCTTTTAACAATTTTTATCTGACACTAACAGAACCAGTGGTTTTATAATTCTAAATTACCAATAAAAAATCTGTCTTTAGATTAATAAAGGCAGCTTAAAAAATTAAATATTTTGATAGTTATTGCTCTAAAAGCATATCCATAGTTTCTTGGATTGTATTAACAGATTGATTAATATCTTTAACAATCTCTTTAATAGTATTTATTTTAACATTCTGCTCTGATATTTCCTGATTCAGTGAATAGAACTGGTCAACAACTGTTGTTACATATTCCTTCATTTTACCTAAATCAGCAGAAATTTGCTTAGAAACAATGTCACTGTTTTGCGCAAGACTTCTTACTTCTCCTGCAACAACAGCAAATCCTTTTCCAGCATTGCCTGAACGTGCAGCCTCTACCGAAGCATTTAAAGACAGCAGGTTTGTTTGACGTGAAATATTCTGTATAGACTTAACTGCCGATGATGTTTGCTCCATCTGTGTCTGGGAATCTGTCAGCACTTGAGATAACTGTTCCTGACGTGACATAACAAGCTTCATAGCATTTATATTTTCATTTATAGTCTGGTTGATTTGTTCTAATCTTTCCATTAAAGAATGAACATGTGTATTCATATTTTGCTGAACCAGTTCTCGTGTATGTTTCAGTTCTGTAATATCGTTTGTTACAGCTGTAAAGAATAATGTTCCACTATTTTCTATTTTTCCAACATATATTACAGAGCGAATCCAAATATATTTACCGCTCTTATGCTTAATTCTATACTCTGTTTCAAACAATCCGCTCTGCATAGAAATAGCATTTTTTACCTTGCTAATGAATAATGAAAAGTCTTCCGGGTGAATTCTATCAAGCCAGAAATCAGCACGATTCGGAAAATCGTCCTCTTTAGAAAAACCAAGCTGCTTTCTAAATTGTTCTGAAAACCACACAGCATTTTCCAAATCACTAATATTATTTCTTTGCATCCTGATATAGATAGAACCCTCTGTTGATATATGGTCAATGGCAGAATGTCGCTGAAGAAGGCTATTTATTTGGTTTTTGCTTATATGTTCATCAGTTATATCTACAAATATACCAATAAACTGAATTGCTTCTCCTGCCTGATTTCTCTTTACATTACCAGCAGCTCTATACCATCTGTATCCACGGTCTTTAGTCTTTAAACGGTACTCTAAATCATACTTTGTTTTATTTGTAGTATCAGCTAATGTCTTAACAAACAGATTTATAGTACGTTCTTTATCTGCTGGATGGAGCAAATCTGACCAAGATTCAAGTTTATTAGGAAAATCATTTACATCATTATAGCCTATCATATGGCGAAAATCATCGGACCAATAAGCTGCAATAACTTTATTGCCAGGGCCAATATCCATATTCCATAATCCTGACGAAATTGTTTGGTTTACAAGATTTACATTATTACTTTCCCAAAGAATTCTATTATAGTATAACTTAAGGACACGATTTAACTCTTCACTAAGAGCTGATGAAGACGCCAATTCAAGTTCAGATGGAATTTCATGTATGTCAGTAAATTGATTAAACTCAACTTGTTTTAAAAAATTGATTATTTGCTTGTCTGAAAATAGTTTCATTTTAATCAAAATCCTTTCTGTGATTATACATACTTGACATAAAAAGTATATTTTATTTGGTTAAATCATCCGCTCAAACAAATACAAAAAATTTTCTAATGCTTGTTAAATCCAATAATTTTTTACAATCCTAAATAGCTATACGCAAAAAAGGCAGAATTAACATCTGCTTTTGTTCTGTAATAAAATTATTTCAGAAAGTAATTATTGAAACTTTTTAATATTCGTTTAATCATATATCTTCAGTATAGCGTACTTCAATTAAAAGAACAACTTATTTTGACAAATTTTACATCGATATATCTATTATTATCAAAAAATAATAAGTTTGTTATAAATAATGGCATACATTTACATTTTCTTCTGTTTAAGTATTTTTTAAAGAGAAAGTATTTCATCCAGTGCAGACTCAAATAAATCCGGTACACTTTGTACATTTCTTCCCAAATAGTCCACAATCCATGCTTTAGCCTGAGGGTTTTCCTCTGTAAATTCCAAAAACAAATCCATGGTATCATTATTTATAATATTTTCTTGGGCTAAAAACTCAAGAATACTAATATCTGCAAAAGTACATAAATGCGGTATAAACGCTGTGGTATTTTCTTTTATGTACTGAGAATATTTCAGCTTTACTTCGTTTTTAAGGCTTTTTATATTTTTAAGTGCATACTTAATAAATCTGTTTTTATTGTTTTGGTCTAAATTTTCCCATACGCTCTCTGGCGGCACAGAAAATATACTTACATCTGTTTCTTCTTTTAAGTCGGATAAGGCAAAAAATGACTCATCATCCAAATTTTCAGATAAAATCTCTACTTTTATCAGCTCTTTACAGTAACCAAATACATCTTCACCCAAATGTTTTACGCTTTTGGGAATGGTTATGTTTTTAAGCTTATAGCAGTCGAAAAAAGCCCACGAGCCTATGCTTTCAAGGCCTTCCGGCAGAATTACTTCTTCCAGCCTAAAGCAGTCCCTGAAACAGTTTTCACCTATTTTTTTAACACTACTAGCTATAACCGCTTTTTTTAAATAAAAACAATACCCAAAGGCTCTATCACCTATTTCTTCTATACCTTCTGGCACAGCAAACTCCTTTAAAGCGGCACAGTTATAAAAAACACTGTTTGGAAGTTTTTTAATACTTCCGCTTATATTTATTTTTTCAAGCTTAGCACAGCCCCAAAATGCCCTGCCTCCTATTTTATTTACACTTAGCGGCAGTTTAATTTCTGTTATACCGCTGCATGTATCAAAAGACAGCTCTTTAATTTCCTCAATTCCTTCCGGTACGGCAAAAACGCCTGAAACCTTTTTAGGACAAACCAAAAGAGTTTTTATTTCTTTGTCGTAAAGCACACCATTTATTGATTTAAAAAATGGATTTTTAGATGAAACATTAATTTCAGTTAAATAAATATCGCCGTAAAATACGTTGTCACCTATAAACTCAATCGTTTCGGAAATATTAACTGTTTTAAGCTTTGTGCAGGCGCAGAAAGCACCGGAATTTATGCTTTTTACGCCTTTGGGTATATTTATTACCTCTGCGGCAGACTTAATAAAAGCTGTTTCGCCTATAATCTCAATTCCTTTTGGTATGTTAACCACACCGCCGTTTCCGGTATATTTAACAAGGCATTTGTCTTTAATTACAAAATCCATTTATATCGCCTCACAAATCAAGCTCAAGAGAGTCTATACGCTTAACTATATCTTTCTGTCTTTCGGAAAAAAGAAGTTCTTTATTATATTTAAAGTACTCCTCACAGCCATAACGGCTTATAAACGCTGAGCCATAATGGCCCATCGTAAGCTCTGTTACAAGTATTACTATTTCCTGTCCTTCTCCAAAGGCTTCGCCGCAGAATTTAAACATATTGTTAAGGCTTTCCTTTGTTTCCTGCGCCTGTGCCTTTAAGCCTTCTGCCATGTCTTTAAACATTAATTTTAAAACATCAAGAGATTCTTTGCCGCTATCTGCTTTATTACTCTTTATAATTTCACTTTGAGCTAAGGTTAAAAATTTAATTACCCTTTCAAAATTAATAGCTTTTTCGTAAGAAAGAGAATTTGACTTTTTAAGCACAGCCATTTTCTCTTTTTCTGTTTCAACACTTTTGTCAATAATATCGCTTACACTTAATTTATTTTGGTTTATTTCAAATGCTATGTTCTTTATAATATCAATTAAGCTTTTAACGGTATTTTCTTTTGATATTACATCAGCAGCTTTTTCTGTAATTTTATCGTTTAAAAGGCCTAAAAGAGCCATTCTTTCGTCAAACTTAGCTTTTTGCGCTCTTTGAACAATGTCTTTTAATACACTGCCGTTAAATATTGAATCTATCTCATAATCGGATTTATATTTATTGTAAAGGTCGTAGTAAAGTGCAAAGTCCCGGGCAGCGGCGCTGTTTTGTATATACTGGCCTATAAGCTTTATATCAACTTTTAATTTCTTTTTCTCGTAAATTTTAATCATCTGGGATAAATCGTCCCAGCCTCTGGCTGTTACAAAGCTTTTGCCGTTTACAGTAGTTTCCACTTTATAAAAATTATCTTTTTTAATGTCCAAATATGTAACAACACTGCCATGCATACGCTTTTTTAAGGCATATTCCTTCCATGTTTCAAAATCCGGCTCAATATCTATTCTTTTAAGTCTGTCCCATGTAGCAATGTCAAACTCCCTTACGGATTTGTTGTACTGCGGCGGATTTCCAGCTGTTACTACTATCCAGCCATCAGGCACTTTATGTCTGCCGAATACTTTATACTGCAAAAATTGGAGCATAGACGGAGCAAGTGTTTCTGAAACACAGTTTATCTCGTCTAAAAACAGTATTCCTTCTTTAACACCAGTTTCTTCTATTAAATCATAAACAGAAGCTATTATTTCGCTCATGGTATACTCCGAAACACTGTATTTTTCGCCGCCGTAGTCTTTTTGAATTATAAACGGCAGACCTAAGGCGCTCTGCCTTGTGTGGTGTGTCATTGAATATGAAACAAGACCTATGCCCATTTCCTGCGCTATCTGCTCTATAATAGCCGTTTTGCCTATTCCCGGCGCACCCATTAAAAATACAGGCCTTTGGCGCTCAACAGGTATTTCGTAATTGCCAAACTCATCTTTAGAAAAATATGCCGTAACGGCGTTTTTTATCTGTTCCTTAGCTTCTTTAATGTTCATACCGCACCCCGCTTAATTATATGTCTTCTGTGCCTAAAACAAGGCGTATAGCCCATGAAGGCACATTAAAATCACTGTAGTTATCATCAACAAAAACAAATGCCGTACTGTATTTAGGCTCATTTACAGGGAACTTTCCATATCCGTCTGTAAAGTATATAAGCCCTTTTATGTTTGTAATATCCTTTTCGTTAATAAGCTTTTCCACATGCTCAAATACCGGTGTAAAATCCGTACAGCCAAAGCCTTTAAGTGTCATTTTGGCCATGTACTCATCAAATTCTTTAGCATTGGTTATTTTTTTGTCATCCTGAATTTGGCAGTCACACTGTATAATATGAATATTTACTTTTGTAAAAAAGCTTTCACTTTGCTTAAGTATGTTATAAGTTTTGGTTATAAATTTTTGAACAATATCACCTTTAACTGAGCCGGAAGTATCTATAGCTATAACAAAGTCTTTTATTTTTTTCATTTCTTTATATTCCAAAGACTCTATAAGGGGCATATTGCCGTACATCTCAAGGCCATAAGTATAAAATACATAGTCAAACTCGTCATCATTTACAGTTATTTCCTCACCTAAAGAAGAAAACTGCCGCAGAAATTCTGTATAGTCATATTTTTCACGGTTGCACTCCCTAAGGCTTTGAGTAAGCTCCCCGGCTTTATCGCCCCATTTTTTAGACATAGTCTCCAAATCTGTCTGCACTTGCTGGGATATATCTTCCCACATTTGGCTTAAGTCTGAAGAGCTTTCAGAGCTGTTTTTAAGTGAGTATTCTTCTGAAGAGCCACCATCGGATTTTTGCTTTTCTTCTTCTATTTCAGCATTTCTTTGTATTTCCTCTCCTTGGTCTTTGTCTTTCTCACTGCCTAAATCCGAGTCTTCGTTTTCGCTTCCGTCGGATTGTTTTTCTTTATAACTTTCAATATCCAAGTCATCGCTTTCCTGCTGGTCTTTTACGCTTTCGTCATCACCTGTATCATCGCTGTACCAGTTATCATGCTCATCGGCTTTAAAAATGCTGTTAATATACTGTATTTCGTTTTGGCTAAGACCTTTAGTTTTATAGTAATGGTATATCTTTTCGGCTGTTATAAATTTTATTTCATCTTTCAGCTTTGATATTATTTTTTCCTGTTCTTTTTCTTTAGGCAATTTAACACAGTTTAAATCCATGCCGTTAATTGCGGCTTCTACTGCTATGTCACATGCAACATTCCATAAATTTTTATCTACTTTACCGCTTATAAACAAGTGACGCAGTACACAGTGCAAAATAGCATGAAGAAAATTTCGTGTTACTTTACACCTGTTCTCTTTGTAGCCTAAAAGCACTTCTAAACTGTTAAAATATATATTCTGCCCGTCTGTTGAAAACACTTCGCCTTCTGCCGTTTTTAAAGAGCCTATTGCCCTATCTAAAAACCTAAGGTTAAGTATTAAAGTATTTCTGGATAAGTTAATAATATCTTCGGCTATCTGCCGAATTTGAATATCATTATTTTTTTCCATTTAACCAAATCCTTTTTTGAATTAGTTTATTTAATTCATATTTTAGCAGAAAAGAAGCCAAAAACAAGTATATATAACAGCATTTTGGTAAAATATTAAATCAAAGCACATTTAAAAAGTTATAGACAGTTTTAAATTAATATATTTACGTCAAAAAATTGATTTTTTGCTTATTTTAAGCCCTTTATAGCCGTTGACAACACAAAAACCCTATTATATAATACATCTAATGGCAATGACGGAGAGAAGTAACGCATTTTATCGCTTACAGTGAGCCGGAGACAGTGTAAACCCGGCAGAATGAATTTGCGCGAATAACACTCTAACAGCCGCAATCCGAACCCTATTTTTAGGCAGTAGGTGCGCCGTTAGCCAAGCGATATTTGGCATTTAAGAGAGACTGTTTAATCAGTAAATCAGGTGGTACCGCGGACATATCTGTTCGTCCTGAAATTAGTTTGGGATGGGCGGATTTTTTTATTTGCTTAAAAATTTTTTAAATCCAATCCGAAACTTAAAACATGATTAATATATAAAGCAGGGAGAGAATTATGGAGTTATCAACTATTTACAGAACAACAACATTAGACAACATCTCCGAAAGTGATGTTGGCAAAACAATTAAAGTAGCCGGCTGGGTAGAAAATATCCGTGACCACGGCGGTGTTTCATTTATCGACTTAAGAGATATGTACGGCGTATTACAGGTTGTTATGCGCGACACAAGCCTTCTTGACGGCATTAACAAAGAGGACTGTATTTCTATCGAGGGTGTTATGGACCACCGCGATGAGGAAACATACAACCCTAAAATACCTACAGGCACAATAGAGCTTGAGGCACACAAAGTTGAAATGCTTGGCAAAGTACGCCAGCAGCTGCCTTTTGATATTGTTACATCAAAAGAAATCCGTGAGGATTTAAGACTTAAATACCGTTACCTTGATTTAAGAAACAAAAAAGTTAAAGACGGTATTGTATTCCGTAGTCAAGTAATTTCATACCTTCGTCAGAAAATGACAGAAATGGGATTTTTAGAAATTCAGACACCTATACTTTGTGCTTCTTCACCAGAAGGCGCAAGGGATTATATTGTTCCATCAAGAAAATTCAAAGGCAAATTTTATGCCCTTCCACAGGCACCACAGCAGTACAAACAGCTTTTAATGGTTTCTGGTTTTGACAAATATTTCCAGATTGCGCCATGCTTTAGAGATGAAGACGCAAGAGCAGACCGTTCACCTGGTGAATTTTATCAGCTTGACTTTGAAATGAGCTTTGCCACACAAGAAGATATTTTCCGTATTGGTGAGGAAGTTTTAACAGCTACATTTGAAAAATTCGCTCCTGAAGGCAGTGTTGTTACTCAGGCACCTTACCCTGTTATAAGTTACAAACAGGCTATGCTTGAGTTTGGCTCAGATAAACCTGACCTTAGAAACCCATTAAGAATTATTGACTTAACAGAGTTCTTCCAGAGATGCACATTTAAGCCTTTCCACAACAAAACAGTTCGTGCTATAAAGGTTCATGCAAATATGTCAAAAGGCTTCCATGAAAAGCTTCTTAAATTTGCTACATCTATAGGTATGGGCGGCTTAGGATACCTTGAAGTTCTTGAGGATAAGAGCTACAAAGGACCTATTGATAAGTTTATACCAGAAGATATGAAAGGCGAAATTGCTGAGCTTGCTTCTCTTGAAGTTGGCGATACAATATTCTTTATAGCTGATAAAGAAGAACATGCCAACCTTTACGCAGGCCAGTTAAGAAATGAGTTAGGCCAAAGACTTGACCTTATAGAGAAAAACGCTTATCGTTTCTGTTTTGTAAACGACTTCCCAATGTATGAGTACGACAAGGAAGAAAAGAAAATTATATTTACACACAATCCGTTCTCTATGCCACAGGGCGGACTTAAGGCCCTTGAGGAGCAGAACCCTCTTGATGTTCTTGCTTACCAGTACGACATTGTATGTAATGGTGTAGAGCTTTCCAGCGGCGCTGTAAGAAACCACGATATAGACATTATGGTTAAAGCTTTTGAAATAGCTGGATATACAAAAGAGGATTTAGAGCAGAAATTCGGCGCTTTATATCAGGCATTCCAGTTCGGCGCTCCACCACATGCAGGCATGGCTCCTGGTGTAGACAGAATGATTATGCTCCTTAGAAACGAAGAAAACATTCGTGAAATTATACCATTCCCTATGAACGGCAATGCTCAGGATTTAATGTGCGGCGCTCCTAACGAAGTAACAGAACAGCAGTTAAGAGAAGTTCATATTAAAGTAAGACAGTAAAGCTGTATTTAAAAATAAAAAACCGTGATTTCGGAAAATAAATCCGAAACCACGGTTTTTTAATAATCTCTGTATATTCTTGTAAAAATTTCAAGCAGAAACAAGTCTTTGCGGCTTTGAAGGCTCATTGATGTAACTGACTCTATTTTATCCAGTCTATACAAAAGCGACTGACGGTGAATATGCAGTTTTCTGGCTGTAAGGCTTGTATTGTAATTACAATTTATAAATTCTATAAGTGTTCCCATAAGGTCTATATCTGAATTTTTATCGTAATCTAAAAGCTTATTTACCATATCAAAAGCCATTTGGCGTATATCCTCGTTTTTCTGCAAAGCCGAAATTATACGCAGTATTTTAGTATCTCTATAAGTAAAGCGATATGTATTATCTTTTGAGTTTTCGCAGTAATGAAGTGAGAGCATTGCATGGTTATAAAGAGCG
Source organism: uncultured Clostridia bacterium (assembly GCA_944377425.1). Classification (GTDB taxonomy): domain Bacteria; phylum Bacillota; class Clostridia; order Lachnospirales; family Anaerotignaceae; genus Neoanaerotignum_A. Next base: position 32,144 of record CALWEX010000097.1, on the reverse strand, counting down.
GAAAAGTCAGCGTTTTCAAGGCTTACTTCACTTATGCCGCAGTACATTTTTATATCCTTTATAGCTTTTATAACGGATTTTTCTATACTTTCCGCAAAGGCGTCAACAGCTTTTTGCGCCTCATTTCCTGAATTTTCAATATAAATTACAAAAAGCAGACCTCTATTGGCATGCATTACTGTTCTGCCGCTTTTTATACCGCATTCACGTATTATATCTTCTATCTGTGAGGCCCAAATAGCCGCTTTATGGCTGTATTCATTAAAAGACTCGTTATTATCTTTTGATGTTATTTTAATTGCAATGCATGTGTATGGCTTATAAAGATTAAATCCCAGTTTAACCCCCTGCTTCGACATTTCGGCAAAAGACTCATAACTGCCATTTGCAATATCCCAAACAAAATCATTTTTAAGTTTAAAAAGCAGCATATTTTCTATACTTTCTCTGTTAAACCACAGCGAAAGCGGAAGGCAGATATATTTCTGTGCTATATTATTATTATTTAATATATCGCATTTATCCAAATTATTGCTTATATCATAAACATACAAATATCCCATTAAAAAGCGGTTTATTCTTATTTCTATCTGTTTAAAATCTGTATTATTATTAAATTCAATATTGCCGCACTGTGCTTTTATATCACCAAATTTATCAGCAACAGCTACCGGCAATGACAAAAATGAAGAAATTATTTTTACACCATCACTCAAACTTTTTGATGTAAAGTACGCATTAAAAAGCTTATCTTGTATATTTTTATAAAGCTCTGTTTTTTTCTCGTATATACTCTTAATTACAAAATCAGATATATCAGAAAATTTATATCTCCAAGGCACTGTAAAAACAGGAAGCCCCACATTATTTGCAGCAGCTAAAACATCACTTTGCAGAGTGTAATTATTATCTTTAAATGAAAGGAAAAGCGCCGAGGCTTTGGATTTTTTAATATCTGTTATAAATTCACAAAAAGCGGCACTGTTATTTAAACAGCCTATAGCTGTTGAAAGCACAAAGTCATTTTCCTTAACAAAGTCATCCACCGGCAGCTCTATTACTGATACTGACTCAACTGGTATTTTATTAAAATCCGTATTATCTGTTATAAGTTCTATGCCGTAAAATGGGTTATTTTTTAAAAAATCACCTAAAGTATAAATAAAAATCGCCTTCCTTTATTTTTACATTGCTTTTTGTTTTGAAAATAACTTAAATTTATTATATATTATAAAACATAAAAAAGACACCCTTTGCCATATAGCAAAGGATGTCTTTTTGTTGGGGTGTGAGGTTTTAATTTTTTTAGGGGAATATTTAATATTAAGCTTATATAAAGTTTAATTAATTAAATCTGTTCAAGTCCCTGAGCTAAGTCAGCTATAATATCTTCTGCATTTTCAAGACCTACTGAAAGTCTTACAAGGCCCTCAGGTATACCAGCGTCTTTAAGGTCCTGAGCTGAATATGTTGAGTGTGTCATACTTGCAGGATGCTCAACAAGTGTCTCAGCATCGCCAAGGCTTACAGCTATTGTGCAGAGTTTAAGGGAATTTACAAGTTTCATACCGGCTGCTTTTCCGCCTTTAACTTCAAATGAAATCATGCCGCCGAAATCACGCATCTGTTTTTTAGCAACCTCATGGTTTGGATGACTTTCAAGGCCTGGATAGTATACTTTTTCTATCTTTTCGTGTTTTTCAAGGAATTCGGCAATAGCTCTTGCGTTTTCGCAATGACGTTTCATTCTTATTTCAAATGTCTTAAGACCTCTTAAAATAAGGAATGCTTCCTGTGGTCCAAGAACACAGCCTGTCATATCTTTAATACCGAACATCTTAACTTCGTTAATAAAGTCAGCTTTACCTACTACAAATCCGGCTATAACATCACCATGGCCGTTAAGGTATTTTGTAGCTGAATGAACAACTACATCGGCACCAAGTGAAAGTGGTCTCTGAAGATATGGTGTAGCAAATGTATTATCGCATACTACTTTAATGTCTTTATTATATCCATGAGCAAGCTCAGCGATAGCTGCTATATCAGCTATTTTAAGGTTAGGGTTAGCTGGTGTCTCAAGGTAAACAGCTACTGTGTTTTCTTTAAGAGCAGCTTTAATTTCGTCAAGGTTAGAAGTATTTACAAATGTTACTTCAACACCGTATCTTGGAAGGCCATGAGCTAAAAGAGCAAATGTACAACCGTATAATGTGCTGTCTGCTATAATATGTTTTCCTGCTCCTGCTATTGACCAAAGTGTTGAAGATATAGCGCCCATACCGCTGGCTGTTGCAGCTGCTGCTTCTCCACCTTCAAGGTCAGCTATTTTCTTTTCAAGTACTGTGCTTGTTGGGTTACCAAGACGTGTATAAATAAATCCGGCTTCTTCACCAGCAAAACGTCTGCCGCCTTCTTCGCAGCTATTAAAATAGAATGTTGATGTTTGATAAATAGGCATTGTAAGTGCATTATAAATTGTATCCTTAGCGTTGCCTGCGTGAATAGCTCTTGTACTGAATCCTAAATTTTTTGTATTTTCCATATTTCAACACTCCTTCTAATTTTAATAAACAGTAGTTAAATAAACTTTTTTTTATTTTCTACATACACAATACCATAAATCATCGGCAAAGTGTTAATAGTTAAAATGTATATCTGGTTATCTCTTTTCACTATAACTATGTGCATTTTTTACCACACAAAATAAATCATCATATTTTATAATTAAAATAGTATATAATTATTATTGGCAAATCAGATAACTAGTTATATATTTTTCAGATTATCACTTATAGTCAATTATATGATATATTATAATCAAATAAAAAAATATTTATTGAAAAATAAATTTTGAAGGGAGGATAAAATTTTTCAGCAATTTTATAATTCATTTCTATTTATAAGGAGGTTGTAATATGGATAATAACAAAAATACCACTAACGCCCGTGGTTCCGCTTTAATCCCGTTTCTAGTGTTTATACTTATATATCTTGGTGCCGGAATTATACTTCAGGCTCAAGGCGTTGAAATGGCATTTTATCAGTTCCCGGCTCCTGTTGCTATTTTAATAGCAGTTATTGTTGCCTTTGTTATGTTTAAAGGCAAAACAGACGACAAACTGGCGGACTTTATTAAAGGCTGTGGCGACGAAAACATACTTACTATGTGTTTTATATACCTTTTCGCCGGTGCCTTCGCTTCTGTAGCAAGTGCTATGGGTGGCGTTGACGCAACAGCTAACCTCGGTCTTTCCATTATACCGGCTCACTATATTACAGCCGGAATGTTTGTTATAAGTGCCTTTCTTGCTGTTTCCACAGGTTCATCAATGGGTACTATAGGCGCTATAGGACCTATAGCCATTACTACAGCAGATAAAGCTGGTCTTAACATGCCTCTTATGGTTGCAGCTATTATTGGCGGCGCAATGTTCGGCGATAACCTCTCAATTATTTCTGATACAACTATTGCAGCTACAAAAACACAGGGCTGCGAAATGCGTGATAAATTTAAAGTAAACTTCTTTATCGCTCTTCCGGCAGCTATTATCACATTTATACTTTTACTTATATTAGGCAGACCGGAAACAATAGTTCCTCTTGATAAACTTGATTATAACTTTATTAAAGTTCTTCCATATATATTTGTACTTGTTATGGCTGTTTTAGGTCTTAATGTATTTATGACTCTTGGCTCAGGTATAGTTATAGCCGGCATTATAGGTATAGCTTACGGAGATATTGCTCCTCTTGGATTTGTTCAGAGCATATACAGCGGTTTTACAGGTATGACAGAAATTTTCCTTCTTTCACTTATGACAGGCGGATTAGCATACATGGTAACCAAAAACGGCGGTCTTGAATGGCTCCTTGTTAAGATAAAAGGCTTAATAAAAGGCGAAAAATCAGCTCAGATAGGTATTGCAGCTATAGCTTCTGTTGCAGATATGGCAGTTGCCAACAACACAGTAGCAATTATTATTACTGGTCCTATTTCAAAAGGTATATGTGAGGAGTTCCATGTTGACCCAAGACGAAGCGCTTCTCTCCTTGACATCTGGACTTGTATTTTCCAGGGCTTCATTCCTTACGGTGCTCAGGTACTTTTGGCTTGCAGCCTTACAGCTGAGGCCAGCACACAAATAAGCCCATTAAGCTTATTCCCATTATTATGGTATCAGCAGCTTTTAGCAGTATTTACTATAATCTCAATATTTATACCGTTTGCTGATGGTATAATTAAGAAGAGACCTTGGGATTACAAAAACTGGAAAGCTAAAGAAACAGCAGCAAAATAAAAACATAATTTCCATAATATATATAAATATACGCATTACCCCTGTACCCCTATAAAAAATGACGGTGTCATCACCGTCATTTTTTTATATTTCGAATATTATTTTTTATAACTTCAATCTGTACTATTAAGCAGTTCAGATAGTATTTTTATAAATTCCTCAGCAAATGGGTTTATACTTAAATCCTTAAGCTTTATACAAACAAGACGCATATAGTCTATATTATCTTTAATAGGAACGGTCTTTATATTATCCGGGCAATAACCTTTTGGCAAAAGACCGCTGCCTGTTGTAAAGGCGTTTGTATGGCTTAAGATATTATAAGCTGTTGCCCTGTCGTTTATATATATTATTTTATTAAAGTCCAGTGAACCTGAAAATACTGCTTCTTCAGAAAAGTTAGCGCTGGTATTGTCTTTTTTAGAAAAAACAACATATGGATACTCTGTAAGGTCGCTTAGACTTATTTCTTCATTTTCGGCCAGTGGATGTTGGCTATTTAAAAATACCATTGGCCTAAATCTTGTTATCTCTTTATACTCTAAGTCGTTGGCACTTAATGTCCTATTCATAAATTTTTCTGTCATGTCCGAAAGGAATATAATGCCTATATCACTTTTGCGCTGTGATACATTTTCTATAACCTTGTCCATATCTATCTCTTTAAAAGAAAATTCAAATTTTTCGTAATCATGGCTTTCGAGAAGCTTTACAAATGCCTTAGCGCAAAACGGATACCTTTGAGCAGATATACTAAGCTTCGCGCATTGATTCAATCCCTTATCACTGTAAAATCGCTCTACTTTTTTCTGTTGTTCTATTATAGGTCTTATCTGAGTTAAAAATTCCTGTCCGTCTTCAGTTAATACTATTCCTCTGTTGCTTCTTATAAAAATCTGTATTCCTAATTCTTCCTCCAGCTCACGAATGGAGCTTGAAAGACTTGACTGCGATACAAAAAGATTTTGAGCCGCTTTATTTATTGAACCGCAGTTATATATTTCTGCCACATAATTAAGCTGTAAAAACGTCATATCTGCCCTCCTCCCAAATGCAGACCTTTCCTCACAGTATATCACAAAAATTACCAATATGTTATAAAAAATTGAATATTTGTTGTAATATTTAACAAAATTATTAATTCTTTCTTATATATTTCATTTCTATTGTCTAATAATTTTACAAGAGGTATAATATCCATATACTAATAAGAGAAATTTAAGGAGGCACTTTTATGAAAAAAAATATACTACCTTTGGTTTTAGCACTTGCTGTCTTCTCATCATCTGTACCTGTATTCGCTTCGGATATAACAGTTAATGTTAATTCCGAAAAAGTTGTTTTTGAAGACCAAGAACCAGTTATTAAAGATAACAGAACCCTTATTCCTTTACGCGGTGTTATGGAAAAAATGGGTGCTGAAGTTTATTATATTGATTCTATACAAACAGTAAGCATAGAAAAAGGCACAATAGATGTAACTCTTAAAATAGGCGATAATGTTATTAGCATAAACGACGAAAAAAAGGAACTTGATGTGGCGCCTGTTATTATAAACGACAGAACAATGGTACCTATAAGAGCAATAGCAGAAGCCTTTGGTGCTGAAGTTTTATGGGACGAAAATACAAAAACTGTTGATATTAATATGCCTGAAGAAAAAACAATACTTGATAAAAGCGATGTAACTTATGAAGCGCAAGAAGATAATTTCAGCAGCAAGGCAACTGAAAACTGGATGCTTAAAACCGAAAACGGTACTGAAGTTTTAAAAGTTACACTTGTATATCCTCAGCTTAATGATAAGTCTGCATCAAGCAGCGGTATAAATAGCTATATTTCATCTTACGTTCATGCAATGGCTACAAAATATATTGAGGAAAATCAGGAAGCAATGCTTAAAACTCTTTATGACTTAGGCAGCGATTACAGAACAAACGAAATTTATATCTCTTATGAAGACCTTTATCATGATGATACAAACGGTATTTTATCTTACCTTACCACATTTATGGTATATACCGGTGGAGCGCACCCTGTTACATACGGCTATGGAATGACTTTAGACCTTAAGACAGGCAAAGAAATTAACTTAAGCGATTTAGCCGGAGCAGAAGGCGAAAATAATATTTCGGATATTCAAAGAGCCGTTAATTACTTAAGCGAAGAAATAGCAGCTCATCCAGATAAGTATTTTGATAATGCCGCAGAATTTATTAAAGAAAACCAAGCTGGAAATTATGGATGCTATTTAGGAGATGGAAAAATAATAGTATTTGCTTCAGCCGGTTCTATTTCTGCATACTCAAACGGTATGCTTAAGTTTGAAGTTCCTTTGGAGTAAAATAAATAATGTTTAATATTTTCTGATTTTACTTTTCAATATTGTTTTAAAACTCAGATAAAATGCAGCAAAAAGCGGAATATACTTAAATATATTCCGCTTTTTTAATATTTATTTTTTATTGTTTATTATTTTATTACGCTACAGTTTTATTTTATATATTCTTTTATGTTTTTTACATCTGAAGCATACACATTTTTAAGGTTTCTGTTATATATAACCGATGCAGGATGATAAAGCGGGTATATATTTAAACCTTCTAACTGCATAATTTTTCCGTGGCAATCACCTATAGAAAGGCGATTATTTCCTGTTACAGCTTTTAAAGGCACATTACCCAATGTTACTATAAGATAAGGCTTATAAGTGCTTATCTCATTTTTAAGCAAAGGCACAAAATCCTCTATTTCTTCTCTGCTTGGGGTACGATTTACATTCCTTCCTGTTTTTTCACTTATTGAAGTAGGTCTGAATTTTACCACATTTGTTATATAAAGGTCTTCTCTTTTCAATCCAGCCAATTCTATAAACTCATCCAGATTTTTTCCGGCTTTGCCAACAAACGGCCTGCCCATTTTTTCCTCCTCACCACCAGGAGCTTCACCTATAAGCATTATTCCGCCGTCTGTTTTGCCTTCACCAAAAACAAGTTTTCTATCATTGTATTTTTGTATGTATTCGTTTTTCATATTTTCCAAATTGTCCATTTTTTCATTTCCCCTTTTGTAAAAACAGAATTTTATTTACGGTTATCAACATATTTAATTCTAAAATAACGTCACTTATCAACAATAATAAAGTCTTATACACATAATTTTGTTGATAACTTTTATTTATCAACATACAATTAAGTTATCAACATTTATTTTACCACATTATATTGGTTAAAACATCATTTTAAACTCAAAATATAGTAATTAATTTAATTTATCTAAATTTATCAACATATCCATATTAAATTCGATGTTTTCCCCATTTTTACTCCACAAATAAATCAACATCGACGGCAAAAATTATTGTAAACATATTTAAGCCCATTTTTATCAGCATTTTTGTTTTTGACCCTTAAAAACCTTTATTTTACAAGGTTTTTACAATAAAAATAAAATCGTAATTTTTTTTGCCAACCAAATGTTTATATTTTATGTAAACTAATTTTAAAAGTTATGCACTTTATCCACAAAAAAGCTGTTGATAACTTTATTGAATTTAGTAATACGTCGATTTATTAACTATTTTTGCTCATTATTTTTATGCGAGTATTTATATTTAAAATACAAATATTGACTTATAAATCCGCTTAAAGCACCAAATACATGTGCTGTATTATCTATTCTTGGGTCTGAAAAGCCTATTAATATAGAAACTGCTATATAAAGAACTAAAGTAAAATAATCCATTAACTGCGCTTCGTATGCCTTCATACGGCTTACAGCTGCTAAAGCACCTATTACACCAAATATTGCCCCAGATGCGCCTATAGCTAAGCTTCCGCCTATTAATGCGCTGAAAAGTGATGCCAAAAAGCCTGTTAACAAGTATATAACTACAAAATTAAACCTGCTAAGTATTCTCTCTGTTTCTCGACCGAATATATAAAGCGAAAAACAGTTAAAGAACAAATGCCCCAGCTCTTGATGCATAAACACAGCTGTTATAAGCCTATAAACTTGTCCTGACAAAAGCCCCTGCCGGCTTGTACCAAAATTATATATAAAATTTTCTCCGCCTTTTAAATTTATATATGCCCAAATCAAAACATTTATTACTATAACAGCATAAGTTATATAAGGTTTATTATCATATATTTTAATGCTGCTTGTTTCGCTTTTTTCATACTTTTTCCAATTAAAATACAGCTCTATTCCTTTTAATTTTGTAGGCTGCCCTTTTGGAAAAAGCAGCCTTTCTTCATCCGCACTAAATATCCAATACACATTATGTATATTTGGATTTACATCTAAGTTAGAAAAAGAGTTATAAAAATAGTTAGAAAAATAGTTATAAGCAAACTCTTTTTCGTTTTTAGAAGTAATATCTATACTAAAATTAATATTAAGACATACTAAATTTTCGCACCGACAGTCCTTTAATTTTTCATATAAACTATTGATATATGAAATATATTTACTATCTTGAGTATAATTATTACTATCTGTTATATGTATAGCGTATAAAACTGGCGGCATTATTTTTAAATACCACTGTTCTCCATTATACTCCGGACCTTTATAAAAGCCGTTATCAAGCAGTATAGAAGAAGTTTTATTTACAAAAAAGTTATAATACACTTTATCACCTCACAGTTGTATTTTAAATTTTACACTGTGGGCAATATAATGTCAAACACCAAGCAAGTGACTTATAATCATTAAACTGCCTATACCCGGCAAGCCTAAAAAGCCTACAAAACACGATGTAAACAAATTTACCCCTATGTATATTCCGCAAGGCGCCAAAACTATATTTAAAGCATATAGTATACCGGCGCCCACTGCCGAACGCAGTATAAATTTAAGCAGCATAGACAGCGGGCCGGAAACAATGACTATAAGCATTAAAAAAGCAAAAGCCATTATCATGGCGAACATTACAAAAGACGACTGCACAACTCACAACCTCCTTCAAAAACATTAGCTTTTACGCCTGTTTTTTTGGCTTGTTTAAGAAAATACTGATATTTTTTATTAAGTGCCTCCATTTGGTATATATAGCTGTCAATAAGGCATTCATCTGTTTCCATGTCAAAGCGGCTTTTCACTATACTCATTTCTTTCCTTAAATCTTCAATACTTGTTAATAAATCATTTTCGGCTTTGTTCTTTTTCATAGGTAAAACCTCCACATTTATTATATATAACATAATATAAACCTTTTCAGTTAATTTATACCGACAATACGAAAAAAACCGTAAAGCTTTTAAACTTTACGGTTTAAACAATTATTATTCTCTCTTTTTTTCCAAATAATTTAAACAGTACTTAGATACAAGGCCTATAGCAAAACCAGCGGCAACACCACTTACCATAAGTATCGGTATTAAATACAAAACCACATTACGGCCTAAAATAATGCAGGCTACTATAATTTGGCCTATATTATGGAACACGCCGCCTGTTACGCTTACACCTATTATGCTTGCGTCTTTAAGCCTATGTACGGCAAGCATGGCGCCATAGCTTAAAAATGCACCAGATAAACTATACCACAGACCAACAAAACCTCTAAAAAGCAATGCCGATATTACAACCCTGACTATTGAAATATAAAAGGCTTCTTTTGTTCCCATTACATACATACAAAGTACAACGACTATATTTGAAAGGCCTATTTTTATTCCTGGTATGGGAACAGGCATAGGTATAACAGCCTCAACATATCCCATAAGTATAGCAAGAGCGGCAAATATGCCATAGTAGGCAGTCTTTTTAGCCATTGTATTCACTCCTTTTACTTAACAACAGCATCTATACTGTTTTTGCCGCCGTTTTCTATTTCTATAACAACCTTGTGCGGAAGGCATACTATACTTTCATTTTCTCTATTTATAGGTAAATGATTAACGCATACTTGGTCACGGCAATCAGCAGAAACAACGCTTATTTCGCCGTCCTGAACTTTAATTTGGTTAGTTCCATTTATGCCAGTTATAGTATCTTCAGTATTTTGAGATAAATCATATCTCTTTACTTCTTCACCATCTACATAAACCACAGCATAAGCACCTTCATCACCCGGACGAAGAAAGCCTGAAAAATACAGACCTCCAGCACAAACAAGCAAAACAGCTATTATAATAAAGTCAAGTTTTTTCAATAAAAGCACACTCCGTTAATAATAATTGCTATTTTAGGCAGTTAACAAAAATCCTCCGTAAAACCGCTTACAGAGGATTTTGTTATTTTAATATATTTTACTGTTTTATAGTATTTTATTTTGTAATTCTTTCCATTCCTCCCATGTAAGGTCTTAAAACTTCTGGAATTATAATAGAACCGTCTGCCTGCTGATAGTTTTCCATTATAGCAGCTGTTGTACGGCCAGCAGCAAGACCGCTTCCGTTAAGTGTATGAACAAATCTTGCTTTATCTTTTATATTGTCTTTGAATTTAATGTTTGCTCTTCTTGCCTGGAAGTCTTCAAAGTTAGAGCAGCTTGAAATCTCTACATATCTGTTATAGCTTGGCATCCAAACTTCAATATCGTAAGTCATAGCTGCACTAAAGCCAAGGTCACCGCCGCAAAGTCTAACTACTCTGTAAGGAAGGCCTAACATCTGGAGAATCTGTTCAGCATCGTTTGTAAGAGTTTCAAGTTCTTCGTAAGAGTTTTCAGGTCTTGAGAACTTAACCATTTCTACTTTATTAAACTGGTGCTGACGGATAATACCTCTTGTATCTCTTCCGGCTGAGCCTGCCTCTGCTCTAAAGCATGCTGTATAAGCACAATGCTTAATAGTAAGGTCTTTACCGTCAAGTATCATATCTGAATACATATTTGTAACAGGAACCTCAGCTGTAGGTATAAGGAAGTAGTCTGTACCTGTTACCTTAAATGCGTCTTCCTCGAATTTAGGAAGCTGGCCTGTACCTGTCATTGATTTTCTGTTTACCATAAATGGAGGGAATATTTCTGTGTATCCCTGTTTGTCTACATGAAGGTCAAGCATAAAGTTGATTATAGCTCTTTCAAGTCTTGCTCCGGCACCTTTATAAACTGTAAATCTTGAGCCTGTTATTTTACCTGCTGTAGCCGGGTCAAGTATGCCTAAATCCTCGCCTAAATCCCAATGAGGCTTAAAGTCGAAGTCAAACTTTCTTGGCTCGCCCCATTTTCTTAATTCCTCGTTTTCTGTATCGTCTTTTCCGTTTGGAACAAGTTTATAAGGTGTATTAGGTATTGTAAGAAGGAATTTATTAAGCTTTTCATCTACTTCTGAAATCTGAGCATCAAGCTCTTTAATTTTGTCTGAAAGCTCTTTCATATCAGCCATAAGCGCTGATGTGTCTTTACCTTCTTTTTTAAGCTTAGGAATTTCTTTGGAGTCAGCGTTCTGTCTCTGTTTAAGCTCCTCTGTTTTGCCTATAAGCTCACGTCTTACCTTGTCCATCTCTGTAAATTCTTCAAGGTGATAATCTTTGTTTCTTTTAGCAAGAGCGGCTTTAATGCTTTCCATATCTGACCTTAATAATTTTACGTCTAACATTTTTAAATCCTCCAATTTTATTTATACAAATTTTTAATTTTTTGAATATAAACCGATAAACCGGCCATAATACTTCTATACATTTCAGTTTTGAAAATTAAGTTTTCAGGGTTGAAATGTTTTTAGTCCGGAAATCATTCCCCCCGATTTCCGGCTTTTTTATTGTGCTGATACTTTAGAGCTTTTTTTGTGGAATATTCCAGATTTTTTTCTGCTCCTTTTAGGAAGTATCTCACTTTCATATCTTTCTTCTATTTTTTTAACTATTTCTTTTCTGTCATCACAAACATAAGAACCGTCAAGAGCCATATTAAGTGCCTGCATTTCTTCCTGAGAGAGAACATATTCGCTTACACCCATTTCAACAGGTTTAGCGTATGTATAGCAACCTGAGCGGCTATGTATTCCATTTAAAATAACGCCGTTATTTTCACTGTCTAAAAGCGCTATGGCAAAACATAAATTTCCGCCTGCTTCATCAAAAGGATTATATCTTATTATACCCACCTTTTGAATGCATTTATCCATATTTTTACTTAAATCCATAACGGCTTCTGATATTTTATCGTATTTTTCTTTAATTTCCGATGAAGTTTCGTAAAATTCTTTAAATTTTTCCTCAAGACTTTGTGTGTCATTACATTCACCCAAAACTTTATTATAACTCTTTTTAAGTTTTATAATTTCAGCAAGAGCAATTACAGCAACTATTAAAACAACACACACAAGAGCCATAAGGACAGTTACTATTGTAAGCAGGTTTTGGTTTATAAGCGCACTTAAACCTTCCATTATTTGAAATCACGTCCTTATATTATTATTTTATTCATAAGAGCCATAATTCTGTCTAAATCTTCATCCGAATAGTATTCTATTTCAATAGCTCCCTTGTTTTTGCCGCTTTTAAGTTTAACTTTAGTACCTAAAATATCTCTTAAACTTTCTTCTATTTTATTATATCCGTCGGTATTGAATTTTGACTTCTTTTCAGCAGTTTCCGGCTTTTTCTCCAAAAGCCTTTTTACTATATTCTCAGTTTCTCTAACACTTAATTCCTCGTCAATTATTCTTTCAGCAAGTTCAAACTGCTCATCACTGTTTTCAATAGGAAGTATACTTCTGGCATGGCCTGGTGAAAGTTTACCGTTTTTAACAAGCTCCTGAACACGGCTGTCAAGATTTAAAAGTCTCATAGCATTTGCCACCGCAGAACGGCTTTTTCCTACTCTTTTAGCTATTTCATCCTGACTTAAATTAAAGTCTGTACTGAGTTTACTGTATCCTGCCGCTTCTTCCATAGGGTTTAAGTCTTCCCTTTGAAGATTTTCGGCAAGAGCTATTTCAAAAAGCTTTTCATCCTCGTACTTTTTAATAATTGCTGGTATTTCTTTAAGACCTGCAATTTTAGATGCTCGCCATCTTCTTTCTCCAGCTATAAGCTCATAGTAATCCTCATTTTGCTTAACTACTATAGGCTGTATAACGCCGTAGTTCTTAATTGACTCAGCCAATTCCTCAAGGGATTCTTCCTGAAACTGTTTTCTTGGCTGATTTCTGTTAGGCTCTATTTTATTTATATCTAAAAGCACAACTGTGCCGTCTGAATTTTCAGTATTCTTTTTAACTGCTTCTTTTTTACTGGATTCAAACAAAGCCTCAAGACCTTTTCCCTTTGGCCCAAGGCCGCTTTTTTTTACAGCCAAATCAATTCCACTCCTTCTCAATAACTTCTTCCGCTAAAAGGCGATAGCTTTCAGCACCCTTTGAGCGGCTGTCATACAAAATAATAGGCAATCCGTGGCTTGGCGCCTCTCCTAACCTGACATTTCGTGGAATTATTGTTTTGTATATGTTTTCGCCCAAATCTTTTTTTACTTCTTCTACAACTTCCATTGAAAGGTTTGTTCTTGCGTCATACATTGTAAAAACAACTCCTTCCATTTCAAGTGAAGGATTAAGCCTGTCTTTAACAAGGCCTATTGTATGAAGAAGCTGTTCCAAACCTTCAAGTGCAAAATACTCACACTGTATAGGTACAAGAACCGTATCTGATGATGTAAGGGCATTAATTGTTATTAAATTAAGTGAAGGAGGACAGTCTATAATTATAAAATCATAATTATTTTTTATTGTGTCTACGGCATTTGAAAGTATATATTCCCTTTTATCTCTGCCTATAAGCTCTATTTCAGCTCCGGAAAGGTTTATATTTGAAGGCAATATTTGAAGATTATCAACACATGTATTTAAAATAGCATCTTGAATTTTAATTTCATCAAGCAGTATTTCATATATAGTGTTTTCAATTTCATTTTTTTCAAAACCAAGACCGCTGGTGGAGTTTCCCTGAGGGTCAGCATCTATAATAAGAACTTTTTTACCTGCTTCCGCCAAACACGCCGAAAGATTTATAGCGGTTGTTGTTTTGCCAACTCCGCCTTTTTGATTAGCTACCGCTATAATTCTAACTTTGCCCATAAAATTACATCTTCCTTACTGTAACATATACTAAGTTTTTAATTATTCTATCACAGTTTAATTGAAAAATAAACTAAAAATACTAATATTTATTAAAATGTTTCACGTGAAACATTTTAACATAAAAATCAAAAAATGAATCCGGTTTATTTCTAAACCGGATTATAATTTGTGTTTCACGTGAAACATTTATTACATTTGTTCTGGTGCAGATATTCCCAAAAGTGCCAAACCATTTACAAGTACACTGTTTACTGCTTTTACAAGTGTTAATCTTGCTGCCTTTACACCTTCATCATCTACAATTATAGGGTTGTCATGGTAGAACTTGTTAAATGCCTGTGAAAGGTCTACAAGATACCTTGAAATTACTGAAGGTTCATATTTATCAGCAGCATCCTGTATTTTTGTTGGATAGTTGTTTAAAAGCTTACATACTTCAAATGAAGCTTCATCGCTTAAAGCTGAATAACCAGCCTTAGTTAAATCAACATCTCCAGCTTTTTTAATAACGCTGCATGCTCTAGCATTGGTATACTGAACATAAGGTCCTGTTTCTCCATCGAAGTTTAACATTCTGCTCCAAGAGAAAACAACATCTTTAATTCTGCCATTGTAAAGGTCGTTAAATATAACAGCACCTATACCAACCTGTTTTGCAACATTTTCTTTGTCTGGCAGATTCGGGTTCTTTTCATCAATAATTTTCTTTGTTTCATCTATGGAGCCTTTAAGAAGGTCCTCCATAAGAACAACATTTCCGTGACGTGTTGAAAGTTTTCCGCTTTCAAGGCTTACAAGACCAAAAGGCACATGAACAAGGTCTTTTGCCCAATCATATCCCATTTTTTCAATTACTTTAAACCACTGTGCAAAGTGAAGATTTTGGTCTATAGCTGTTACATATATACATTTATCAAAGTCATAAGTTTTCTTTCTATATAATGCCGCTGTAATATCTCTTGTGGCATAAAGTGTGCCACCATCGCTTCTTATAATAAGGCAAGGAGGCATTGAGCAGTCCTCAAGGTCTACTATCTGAGCACCGTTGCTCTCTGTAAGAAGTTTTTTGTCTTTAAGCTCTTGAACAACTGCGTCCATTTTGTCGTTATAAAAGCTTTCGCCTGTATAAGCATCAAACTTAACACCAAGTATATCATAAACTCTTTCAAATTCCTTAATTGAAAGGTCATAGAACCATTTCCAAAGAGTAATAGCCTCGTCGTCGCCGTCCTGCATTTTAACAAACCACATACGTGCTTCGTCGTTAAGTGAAGGTTCTTTTTCAGCTTCATCATGGAATTTAACATAAATTCTCATAAGCTCAGATATGCCATCTTTTTCAACAGCTTCTTTTGAGCCCCATCTTTTATATGCTGATATAAGCTTACCAAACTGTGTTCCCCAGTCGCCCAAATGGTTAACACCAACACATTTATAACCTAAAGCACTGTATATTTTATAAAGGGCGTTGCCTATAACTGTTGAACGCAAATGGCCAACATGGAAAGGCTTAGCAATATTAGGTGAAGAATAGTCTATAACTATTGTTTTGCCCTCTCCTTTTGTGCTTTTGCCGTAATTCTCATTTCCGGCTTTTTCAAGAACTTCTTTAACAAAGTAGCTCTTTTCAGCAAAAAAGTTAAGGTATGCCCCTTTTACCTCTATTGTACTAACAAAATCCGGTTTTTGTATTTTTTCAAGTATTTCCTGTGCAATAACAGGCGGAGCTTTTCTTAAAACTTTAGCAAGCTTAAAGCAAGGAAAAGCATAGTCACCCATCTTTTTATCAGGTGGTATTTCTATAGCACTGTAAACCTCATTTATATCAAGCTCAAAGCATTGGGCAATAGCTTTAGCTATTTCATATTTAAAATCCATTAAAATCTTCCCTTCAGATTTACTACTTTACACCAAAAACAGTGTAAATCGAGTTTATCATAATACAATTTAAAATTCAACTTATTTTACATATATTAATGTAAGAATTATGCTCAAAAGCAATTTAATACATACAATAATTTATTTGCCTGCATTTAAAAATTTATCTTTTCATTTCGGCAGTTTTGTATCATAATATTAAGTATAAGCCATAAATAAATAAAGGTGGTGTCTTTATGAATAAAAAACTTAAATCCGTTTTAAAATCAGCCGGAATAGCTGCGGCTTCTTTAGGCGCGGTTAAAATTTTTAACCAATTATCATACATGGCTGCCGGAAAAAACAACGATATTGACGGCGAGTATTACGACTGGTCTTACGGCAGAATATATTATAAAGTAAAAGGCCATGGTAAGCCGCTTTTGCTTATACACAGCCTTTATACATCATGCTGCATGGCCGAATGGGACAAAACAGTGGACGAGCTTTCAACTAAATACAAAATTTATACAATAGATATGCTTGGCTACGGTATGAGCAGCAAACCAAAAATGACATATACGGCTTTTATTTATGCTTCTTTAATTAAGGACTTTATAGAAAACGTTATTAAGGAGCCATGCTTTGTAATTGCAGCCAATAATTCAGGCGCTGCCGCTGTTACATGCGCAAAAATATACCAAAACTACATTACTAAGCTTATGCTTGTTTCACCAAACGGCATTAACGACCCTATGGCAGTAAACGCAAGCAAATTCAAGAGAATTTTAATGGAAATACCTCTTTTAGGTACAGCTTATTACAATATCAAAACATCTAAGCCAGCAGTAAAAGCATTTATTAATAATTACGGCTTTTTTGCTAAAGAAAACAGCTATGCTGAAATTATAAACCAGTTTTACAAAAGCGCTCATTCCGAAAAAGGCAATGCACGCTATGCTTTTGCGTCCCTTATAACAAACTTTATGAATATGGACATTAAGCAGTATATAGCCGATATTAAAACACCTATATGCGTTGCTTGGGGTGAGGAAAACTTAATTAACTCTATAGACAATATGGAAAAAATGCGTGAAATAATGCCTCATTGTAGGTATTATATATTTGAAAAAACACGCCTTTTCCCTCATATTGAAAACAGTGTTGAATTTGCCAATTCAGCTGAAGACTTTTTTAGATAAAACATAACGGGAGATTTAAAATTAATGGAAGACAAACAGTTATTAATGGAAAACAAAATAAAAGAAATATTAACACTTTTAGCTGGTGAAGACCGCAGAAATGATGTTGAAAAAATGATGAACCCATATTTTATAAGGTGTAATTATGAAGAAAAATCCCTTACAATAGGCTATGATGTAGCAGAATGGGAACTTAACCCACAAGGCGTAATGCATGGTGGTATGATAACAACTGCTTTTGACAACGCATTTGGAATACTGACACATTTTTTCGCACAGGAAAGTTTTATAACAACGGTTGAGCTTGGAGTACATTTTCATAAACCAGTATATTTAGGCGATAAAATAGAAATAACAGTAAAAGCCAACCACTTAGGCCGCACACTTGCCGGTTATACCGGAGAACTGCGTGCCGTAAACCGCGATATGATTTTAGCTGCTTCAGCTACAACTACATTTATAATACTTAACGGTAAAACATCCGAAATATTTGACAATAAAAAATAAACAACTAAAATACAGACAGCATGTTTTTTACTTAAACAAGCTGTCTGTATTTTATAATTAAAAATAAACAAAGGAAAAAATTAAAATGAGAAATCAAGTTAAGAAAAAAGCTATTAAAGGCAACTTTATGCTTCTTATGGCGGCTTTTATTTGGGGCACAGCTTTTGTGGCTCAAAGCAAAGGAATGGATTTTATAGGCCCTTTTACATTTAACACCATGAGAAATTATGTAGCATTTATAGTACTTATTCCACTTATATTTATAATACGCAAATTTTCGAGTGGTCAAAATTCCACTTACATAAAAGGCTCATCTAAAAAAGACGTAATAAAAGCTGGTATATGCTGTGGCTGTATGCTTTTTTTAGCAAGTTCTTTCCAACAAATAGGTTTAAAGTATACATCTGTAGGCAAAGCCGGTTTTATAACAACTTTTTATGTAATAATAATACCTGTGCTTGGACTTTTTGTAGGAAAACGCATTGGATTAAAAATTATAATAAGCTTAATAGCCGCTATTTTCGGTCTCTATCTTTTATGTATAACAGAAGGATTAGAAAGTATATCAAAAGGCGATTTTTATATACTACTCTGTGCTTTCTGCAATGCATTTCATATACTTACAATAGACCATTTCTCACCTAAAGTTGATGGTGTTGTTTTAAGCTGCATACAGTTTTTAGTTTGTGCCTTAATATCAACAATACCTATGATTTATATTGAAATGCCGGCTGTAGCGGATATATTAAAGAGTATGGGCCCTATTTTATACGCCGCCGTTCTTTCAAGCGGTGTTGCATATACACTCCAGATATTCGGTCAGCGGTATACAGAACCAGTTATAGCCTCTCTTATAATGAGCCTTGAATCGGTATTTTCAGTTCTTGCCGGTTGGGTTGTGCTTCATCAGGTTCTTACATTTAAAGAAACTATTGGCTGTATAATAGTATTTGCCGCAGTAACACTGGCCCAAATACCTGACAAAAGTATAAAATTTCTAAACAAAAACAAAATTAAAGACGCATCTATATGAAATAAAATCCTTGTATTAAATAAATAATTTTAGTGCAAGGATTTTATTATTATGAAAAATTATATATTATTTTGTCGAAATATTTCATTTATAAAACGAAATATTATAGTTTCAATTCAGAATATCAAAAATATTATGTAAACTTAATTAGGAATTGAAATTATTATCTTTGTTCCGCCTTCACCGTTTTCTACTTCATACCCAGCACCTATTCCTGAGCGGTTCATCAACTCCACGGAACGTTTTACTGTATTAGTTAAAAGACGCATATCCGAAAAGTTTCTTTTCTCCTTTTGTTCAGAAAATATAATATCATCAGCCTTGAGCTTTTCAATTTCGCTTTCTACTATTTCTGCTGTTTTTTGTATTGAAAGCCCCATATCACTTATTCTTCTAAGTATTGATTTTCTTATTACATCGTCTGGTATTTTTAATACCAATGCCGCATGTTCAGAGCTTATGCCGCCTTCAGCTATAATTCTTCTGCATTCAGGAGTAAATGTCATAAAACGTAACTTTCTGTTTACATCGCTGAGCCTTAAACCAAATGAAGCAGCTATTTCATCTTCCGTGAAACCATAATCTTCTTTTAAACTGTAAAATCCCTCAGCTTCTTCTATAAAGCTTAAATTTTGGCGTTGTGTATTTTCAAGAAGCGATATAACAGCACTTCTGTTATCACTTACAGTTAAAATTATAGCCGGAATTTTATCAAGACCAGCTCCTTTTGCCGCCATAAGCCGCCTTTCACCAGAAATAAGCTCATAAAACTTATTATTTATGTTTCTTACAAGTATAGGCTGGCACACACCGAACTTTTTTATAGAGCATATAAGCTCGTCTATAGACTCTCTTTTAAAAAATTTTCTGAGCTGGTTTGGATTTGGCTTTATCTCATTTACTGGTATTTGGCAAACCATACTTTCTTTTTCAGTTTCACATACACATTTTACATTTTTCTTTCCGCATAGGTCAGAAAATTTTATTAAATTCAGCATATAAAAGCACCTCCGCTAATTTTTCACCCTTGAAAATATTATATATTGCGTTAATTAGCCTTTAAAGATACTTTCATATACAATATTAAATTATAAAACGACATTTACGGAAAAAAATAAACTGATTTATGTCGAATTTAACAATAAATAATTATGCATAATTATTTATTGGATATCAAAATAAATTCAGATATAGTGAAATATTAATTAATATTTGTAGTTTTATGTAGAAAAAAACAGCCGTTATTTGTACTGTTTGTGTTGAATTTTATAAAATTAGTTGATATAATAAAAATATAACACAAATTATGAATTTATAATTACAAAATTATGATATTTTTATAGGTGATTTAATATGGAATTCCGCGAAAGACTTAAATTTTTAAGAGAAAACTATTATGTAAATGGTAAAAAACTTACTCAAACACAATTAGCTAATATACTTGGTTATGGTTATACTGCTATATCAAACTATGAATCTGGAAGGAACGAACCATCAATAAGTGATTTAAAAAAAATAGCTGATTTTTTTAATGTAAGCCTTGATTATCTGCTTTGCACAACAAATGACCCTACCAAAGTAGGTGAAAAAAACGAGCTTTACGAAAGGCTGTGCTGCTATACCAAAACACAGCAAGAGTACCTTTTAAAAATAATTGATGACATAGAAAAATACAAAAAATCAATATAAAAAAAGCGCTTTTTAAGCGCTTTTTTTACTGAATAAATTTAAATTTCACGATTTATAATACCATTTTTAACATTAAATACTGCTGCGCCTCCGGCATATGACTTAACAGAATCCTCAATACCTGTACATGTAATTATGGTCTGAACATTATTAATACAATCCATAAGCATATGCTGACGTGTTTTATCAAGCTCAGACAAAACATCATCTAAAAGTAAAACCGGATTAACACCAGAGCTTTCCTTTATAATATCTATTTCCGCCAGTTTAGCACATACAGCTGCCGTTCTTTGCTGGCCTTGGGAACCATAAATTTTAACATCATTTTCGTTTACATAAAAACTTATATCATCCCTATGAGGACCTATAGACGTACTGCCTGTTATTATATCACGATTTAAAAAAGAAAAAAGTTTTTCGTCAAAACTTTCTTCATCCACACTGGGGTTATATAAAACAGATAATTCTTCTTTACTTGATGTAATCTGTTTATGTCTTAAAGAAGCTTTATAACTCAGCTCTTCAACGAATTTTTTTCTGTTTTTAATTATATTTCTGCCAAATTCCACAAGCTGACTATCCCAAACAAAAAGAGTTTCCTTTAAAGAAGCATCTTTTTGAATTTCCTTTAAAAGATTATTTCTTTGTTTAAGTACCTTCATATACTGTTGTAAATTATAGCAGTATACTTTGCTTAACTGACAAAGCTCTATATCAATAAAACGTCTTCTTTGGGAAGGTGAATCTTTAATAAGCTGAAGGTCTTCTGGCGAAAATATTACTGTATACAGTGTACCAAAAAGCTCACTGCTTTTTTTTAGCGGTATTCCGTTTACTGCAATACCTTTTTTATCATTTCGCCGTATATGAGCATCTATACGTTGTGTGATGTTTTCATTTTGTATAAATACCCGTATATGTGCTTCATCAGAGTTAAAGCTTATAAGTTCTTTGTCATTTTTCGTTCTGTGACTTCTGCCTGTAGAGCACAAATAAATTGACTCCAAAAAATTTGTTTTTCCGTTAGCGTTTGCTCCGTAAAAAATATTAATGCCGTTTTTTAGCTCAACATCGGCTCTTTGTATATTTCTAAAGTCAGACAGGGAAATATTTTTAATATACATTTTATTAAATATTTTCCTCCACTTTAACTTCGCCTATCCCCTGCACGTTAACTATATCTCCGGGATGTATTTTTTTTCTAAGCTCTGTAACTACCTGGCCATTAAGTGTTATAAGGCCATCATCAACAAGAAGTTTTACATCAGAACCGCGTCCTACAAAGCCGCATAATTTCATTAACTGATTTAATTTTATATATTCATCTTTTATACGCACTGTTTCCATAAAAACACCTTCTTAAATTCTTAAAGGAAGAATTAAATATTTATACAAATCTCCATCCTGAGGCTTAATAATACAAGGACCTAAAGGAGAATTAAACTGTATTGTAACCCTTTCATCTTCAATAGCTTTTAAAGCGTCTATTAAATATCTTGGATTAAAAGCAATTTTAAGCTCCTCACCCTCAGTTACAGAATCTATTTCTTCATAAGCCTTACCTATTTCGGTTTGTGAAGTTATAATAACTTTTCCTCCGCCTATTTCCAGCTTAACAGGCATTTTTCTTGCATCACGTGATATAAGAGATGCTCTTTCAAGAGATGAAATAATCTCTGCACGGTCTAAAACAATTTTTGTTTTATACTCGTCGGTAAATGTCTGCTCATATTTTATGTAATCTCCTTCAATAGTTCTTGTAACTACTGTGTTTCCATTTATACTGAAAAGAACATGTTTTTCTGTAACAAAAATTTCAGTCTCGTCTTCTTCATTGCCTGAAAGAATTCTGCTTATTTCTCTCATTGTTTTAGCTGGTATAATAACTTTTGATTCTTTTTCGTTATCAGTACTCTGAGACCTGTATGAAATTCTAAATCCATCTACAGAAACAACATTTGTTCTGTCTTTTTTAAATTCCATAAGTTCACCAGTAAGAAAAGGTTTTGACTCATCCATTGCTACAGAAAAAATAGTAGAATTTATCATATCTCTTAAATCATTCTGCTTTAATTTATAAGAATATTCCTTTTCAACTTCCGGAATATCAGGAAAATCTTCTGCTGGCTGAATCATAACAGTAAATTCAGAAAAACCACATTTTATAATTGCTTCTTTATCATTTACAGAAATTGTAACTTTATCACCATTTAAACGTCTTATAATTTCTGAAAAAAGTTTTGCTTCTATAGCTGTTGAGCCATTTTCCGAAACATCAGCCAAAATAGGTGCAGATTTAATACTTATTTCAAGGTCACTGGCAGTAAGAGTAAGTGTATCGTTTTGAGCAGTAAGAAGTATACATTCCAGTACCGGGAGGGTTGTTCGGGTGCTTACTGCCTTTGAAACAGTGTTTATTCCTTCTATAAGCAAATCCTTATCTAATGTTAATTTCATGTTTGTTGACAACTCCCTTCTGTGCGCAATACATATATAAATAAGTTCTTTTTAGTAATCATAGTAGTAGTGGCTGTTAATTTGTTGATAAGTATAAAAAAGCCATAAAAAAGCGTAAAATTATTTCTGGATAATGATGTATATAAGTTTTATATTAATTTACCGGTTGTCCACAATTTTAACATGGCTTAAAAATGTTGGCTGTTATAAACAATTAATTAACATCAAATCCACATAGCTATGTTAATAGTTTTCTAACATCGAAAACAATATAAAGTGTTAGAAAAAATAAGAAAATATAATAATTATAACACTGATAAGTTATATGTTAAAATAATAACAAGTGTTAAAGCCCTTTTATACGCTTTTCAAGCTCCAGAAGTGTTTCTGAAAGCTTTGAATCGTTTTCCAAATCTTTTTCTATTTTATTGCATGCATGAAGCACTGTTGTGTGATCCCTTCCGCCGTAGTCCTCACCTATGGCTGAAAGTGATATGTCCAAAAGTTTCCTTGAAAGATACATACCTATTTGTCTTGGATATGCTATGTTTTTAGGTTTTTTGGTTCCTTTAAGGTCTGCAACAGTAATTTTATAGTAGTTTGCTACTATCTCCTGAATAAACTCAGTTGTCATTTTGTTTTCGGAAGCTCTTTCGAATATGTCTTTCATTGCTTCTTCTGCCAGCTCAACAGTAACTTCTCTGTTTGTAAGCTTGGCAAAAGCTACTATTCTTGTTAAAGCGCCTTCCAGCTCTCGAATATTGGTATCTATGTATTTTGCTATATAATTCATAACACTGTCTGGAACTACTATGGAGTCAAGCTTTGCTTTTTTTCTTAAAATTGCAATTCTTGTTTCATAGTCAGGCGGCTGAATATCAGCTATAAGTCCCCATTCAAAACGTGTTTTAAGTCTTTCTTCAAGTGTTTTGATTTCTTTAGGTGGACGGTCAGATGAAATTATAATTTGTTTGTTGCTGCTGTGCAGAGCATTAAATGTATGGAAAAATTCTTCCTGTGTACGTTCTTTTTGAGCTATAAACTGAATATCGTCTATAAGAAGCACGTCTATGTTGCGGTATTTGTTTCTGAATTCCTCATTTTTGTTTGTACTAATGGAATTAATAAGCTCATTTGTAAAAGTTTCGCTTGTAACATACAAAACTTTTGTGTCTGGCTTTTTCTGCAAAATATAATGCGCTATTGAATGCATAAGGTGTGTTTTGCCAAGACCTACATTTCCGTAAAGGAAAAGCGGGTTATATGCACTAGCCGGAGCTTCGGCTACAGCTAAAGAAGCTGCATGAGCCATTCTGTTGCTGTTTCCAACAACAAAAGATTCAAAAACATATTTAGGATTAAGGTTTGCTGCTGCTATAGGGTCATTTGTTTTTGACTGCTGGTTATTTAAAGATGATATGTTGGATGAGCCTATAAGCATTATGTTGTATTCAATATGCGTAACTTCTATAAGCGCGTTTTTAATAAGTGAAAGATACTTGTTTTCTACCTGAGTTTTGCTGAAGTCGTTTTCAGCCTTTAAAACAAGGTCTCTGCCATCGCAGACATGTATTTTAAGAGGCTTTATCCATGTATTGAAGCTTATAGGGTCCTCAAGATTTTTTTCTATAAGTGACAGAGCCTTCTGCCAGCTTAAATATAAATCGTCCATTTTTTCCTCCTTTGTTTTTATGTGTAAAAAAAGTCATTTTAAAGCCGCATAAAAATTTAAAAATTCAGAATAGTTAAAAAAGTGAAAATATATATTACATATTACAATAATAAATGTGTAAATAATAATTTTAAAACTATACAAATCACATTTTTATAAGTTATCAACAATGTTGTGCACAAGCTGTTGATAACTTTTTGGAAAAATATCGGTTTTGTAGTGGTAAAATCATTAAATAATCAATATATAGGCTAAAAAATAAGACAAATATATATGTTATACACTTTTCAACAAAAATCAACATAAAATATCCACATATTTAATTTTTAATATTGTCTTTTTATGTGGAATTTGAATTAAAATAAAACACAAAATGTGAAATATTAGTATTTTGTATTTTTTATGTGGCTTTTATAAACCGCAATCCTGAGTTATCCACTATAATATAACAAAATATTTATTTCTTATCAACATATTAGAGGCTTTAAATGTGGAGAGATTTTATGGCAGAATTATTAACAATTCAATATAATGTGTATAATTTTAATTTAAGCACTATATATACAAAAATATAAAATTTGTAATTTTTTGTATAATAAAAATGCTTAATTTATACTATTTATTGGTATATTTCAATTTAATTTTCTTGACGCAAGGGGTTTTATTTATTATAATGGTAGCAGTGCTTTTGTGCAGGACAGGCGCAAAAAAGTAGTTTAAGGAGGTGCGTAAGACATGAAGATGACATTCCAGCCAAAGAAAAGACAGAGAAGCAAAGTACACGGCTTCAGAAAAAGAATGGCTACTGCCAACGGCAGAAAAGTTCTCTCTGCAAGAAGAAGAAAAGGAAGAAAAGTATTATCTGCATAATTAAATCAAATACTTTGTATTTACAGGCCGCGGATAGTGGCCTTTTAATTTTTAAAGCGTTAAGGTTGTGATAAATTGAAATTTACACAGTCCATTAAAAAGAATTTTCAGTTCAGGTTTGTATACAATAAGGGTAAGTCTTTGGCAAACCGCTATTTGGTTATGTACGTTATTAAAAATAAGAAATATCCGGATTCTAATCGTCTTGGCATATCCGTAAGCAAAAAAGTCGGCAAAAGCGTTGTAAGAAGCCGAGTTACAAGACTTATTAAAGAAAGTTACAGGCTTATGGAAGAAGATATTCAGCGGGGATATGATATAGTAGTTATTGCCCGCTCCTCAGCTGCTGAGTGCGACTATAGCCAAATAAACAAAGCTCTTTTAAGTTTATTGAAAAAACATGACCTGCTGACAAAAAAATCCTGACAAAGGCATGCTTTTTATAATCGTCCGTAACAGAAGTTTGTATTGGTATTGAAAGAAGTATGATTGATATGATTAAAAAAATTCTTCTTTTATTAATCAGGTTTTATCAGCTTTGTATATCGCCGCATTTCGGCCCATGCTGCAGGTTTACTCCAACCTGTTCTCAGTATATGTATGAGGCTGTTACAAAATATGGCGTTTTTAAAGGCGGGTATCTTGGTGTTCGCCGACTTCTTAAATGCCATCCGTTCCATAAGGGAGGATATGACCCTGTGCCATGAAAGACAACAATAAATCGAGGGGGATTTGGTTTTGAGTACAACTTTTGCATTACTCGCCGCTAGAACGCCTGGTATAATAATTGGGCCTATAGCAAGCTTATTAGGAATAGTTTACAACGCGCTTTTTAATTTTATATATTCCATAAGTCCGGTAAACGCGTTGGGTATGGCCATTATTTTATTTACTATTATAGTTAAGCTTATATTTACTCCGCTGCTTATTAAACAGCAGAAGTCAACAATGGCTATGCAGAAAATACAGCCGGAGTTAATGAAAATAAGAAAGAAATATGAAGGCAAAAAAGATATGGAAAGCCAGCAGAGAATGTCTCTTGAAATGCAAAGAATTCAAAAAGACAATAACGTAAGCATGCTTGGCGGATGTCTTCCTTTGCTTATACAGCTTCCTATTCTTTATGCTTTATTCTATATTTTTCAGCAGGCATATGTATACGTTGACGTTGTAGGCCAGAACTATGACGCTATAACAAACGTAATTATGAGCATACCTGTTGATACAAGGCTTGCGGCTCTTTCTGATATTATAATGCAGCACAAGCTTACAGTTGACGTAGCTCAGGCAGCAGATATTAAAAACCTTATAAGCCAGCTTACACTTAATGATTGGAATACTGTTTTAAATTCAATAGGCAGTTTTGCCAATGAGCTTTCACCACTTCTTGATGTTAAGACAGAAATGGAGTATTTCCTTGGCATTAGCATGGTTACAAACCCTGGCCTTAGTTTTCCAGGTATACTTGTACCTATAGCGGCTGGTGCTACTACATTCTTCCAAACCTATGCCCTTACAAGAAATTCATCGGCACAGGCAGGCGCTTCAGCGCAGGACCCTACTATGCAGTCAATGAAGATAATGAACTATATGATGCCTATTATGATGGGTGTTATGACTATAAGTCTTCCTGCTGGTCTTGGTGTTTATTGGACAGTAAGTAACCTTATTCAAGCTGGTCAGACACTGCTTGTAGTTAAATTCCTTAAAAAGAGAGAAGCTAAGCTTGAGGAGGAGAATAAATAATGCAGGAGATACAAGTTTCAGCTAAAACAGAGGAAAAGGCTATTGAAGAAGCCGTTCGCAGACTTAATGTTTCTTCCGCCGATGAGCTTAATATAGAGGTTGTAGAAAAAGCAGCAAAAGGCTTTTTAGGCTTTGGCTCAAAAGACGCAGTTATAAAGGCTTCCGTTAAGTTTAATCCGGAAAAAGTAGCTAAAGAATTCCTTAGGGAAATGTTTGTAGCTATGGGTATAATAGTTAATATAGAAACTGAGCTTAAAGAAAAACAGCTTTTAATAAACCTTTCCGGCAGTGATATGGGAATACTTATAGGTAAAAGAGGTCAAACACTTGACTCTATACAGTATCTTGTAAACCTTGTTGTAAACAAAGGCGACGCACCTTATCTTTCAATTACAATAGATACTGAAAACTACCGCCAGAGAAGGAAAGAAACTCTTGAGTCTTTAGCTTATAACCTTGCTAAAAAAGTTAAACAGACAGGTAAAAAAGTTGTTCTTGAGCCTATGAACCCTTACGAAAGAAGGATAATTCACTCAAGCCTTCAGAACAATAAATACGTAACTACATATTCCGAGGGTGAAGAACCATACAGAAATGTAGTAATTGCCCTTAAATAATAATATTCGGCTCTTTAAGCCTGATTTTCAGATATTATAACTTGAAAATCGGGCTTTTTTTGTGTATTGTAGTATAGATACGATTATTTGTGTTTTGTAAAGGAGCGTTTAATTTGAAAACAGCCTTTTTAGATGATATAATAGCCGCTGTTTCAACACCTATGGGTTCTGGAGGCATAGGTATAATACGAATAAGCGGTAAAGGCAGTATAGATATTGCTGATAAAATATTTAAAAGTGTTTCAGGCGTTAAGTTAAAAGATAAGCCGACTCATACTATAACTTATGGAAATATAATAGACAAAAACGGAAATACAGTAGACGAAGTGCTTGTTAGTATTATGAAAGGCCCAGCGTCTTATACAAAAGAGGACGTTGTGGAAATAAACTGCCATGGCGGTACTGCGGCAGTTAAAAAAGTTATGGAAACAGTAACACTTGCAGGGGCAAGAACAGCAGAGCCTGGCGAATTTACAAAAAGAGCATTTTTAAACGGCCGTATAGACCTTTCTCAGGCCGAAGCCGTAATTGATATTATAAATTCCAAAACTGAGCTTTCTATGAAAAATGCCGTAAATCAGCTTTCCGGTGCTCTTTCTGAAAAAGTAAAAGAAATAAGAAGCGGCCTTATAGATGCAGTTTCCACAATAGAGGCGGCTATTGATTACCCGGAACACGATATTGAAGAAGAAACTTATGCCTCACTTAATAAAACAGTAAACCAAGCCTTAAACAGTGTTCAAAAGCTTATTGATACGGCGGATATGGGCAAAATGGTTCGTGATGGCGTTAATATGGTTATACTTGGTAAGCCAAATGTAGGCAAAAGCTCACTTTTAAATTTTCTTCTTAAAGAGGAAAGGGCTATTGTAACAGATGTGCCGGGAACTACAAGAGATACTGTTGAGGAATACTTTAATATAGCAGGTATACCAGTAAGAATAACAGATACAGCTGGTGTTAGGGATACCGATGATGTGGTAGAAAAAATAGGCGTTGAGCGCTCTGTACAAAGAGCGGAAAATGCCGACATTATACTGCTTATGCTGGATTTATCCCGTGTTTTAGATGATGATGATAAGAAACTTATTGATTTTATTAAAAACAAAAAGCATATAGTGCTTCTTAATAAAACTGATTTAGACCAAAAGGCGGAAGAAAACGAAATAAATTCTCTTTTGGAGAGCAAAAATATACTGCGTGTTTCTGTTAAGGAGCAAAAGGGCACAGAGGAGCTTTTAAAACTTCTTGAAGAAATACTTACAAGTGGCACAGTTGAAGCAGGTGACGGAGTTATGGTAAGTAATGTACGCCATAAAAATTCCCTTGAAAAAGCCGCCCAGGCCCTTGAAAAAGCCCTTAATACAATAGAAATACGTATGCCGGAAGATTTTGTATCCATGGATATTTCCCAGGCTATAGACTTTTTGGGTGAAATAACAGGCGAAAGCCTTCAGGAAGATATTATAAACAGAATATTTGAAAAATTCTGCCTTGGTAAATAACAGGAGTGAATATTAATGTGTGATATAAACGCTGAAAAAACATATATTGCCGATGAATGCGACGTAGTAGTTGTAGGCGCTGGACATGCCGGATGTGAAGCGGCACTTGCCTCAGCAAGGCTTGGATTTAAAACCGTTGTTTTTGCCATTAATCTGGATTCTATAGCTATGATGCCTTGCAACCCATCTATAGGCGGAAGTTCTAAAGGCCATCTTGTGCGCGAAATAGACGCTTTAGGCGGTGAAATGGGCAAAAATATAGATAAAACATACCTTCAGATAAAAATGCTCAATACCAGCAAAGGTCCGGCGGTATATTCATTAAGGGCACAAGCTGATAAAAACAGGTATAAAGAAGAAATGAAAAGGGTTATGGAAGAAACGCCTAACCTTAAAATAAAACAAGCAGAAGTAACAAAAGTTTTGGCTGAAAACGGAGCTGTTACAGGTGTTGTAACTTCTTCTGGTGCTGTTTATAAGGCAAAAGCTGTTATACTTTCAACAGGCACATATTTAAAGGCTCGCTGTCTTTTTGGCGAAACTATAATACAGTCAGGCCCTAATGGTTTAAAAGCGGCTTCGGAATTAAGCCAGAGCCTTATGGATTTGGGTATTAAGCTTTACAGGTTTAAAACAGGTACACCTGCCAGAATAGACAAAAAAACAGTTGATTTTTCAAAAATGACACCTCAGTATGGCGATGAAAAAATAGTGCCTTTCTCTTTTGAGGATAAGGCAGAGGATATAGCAAGGCCTCAGGTGGAGTGTTATCTTACTTATACAAATAACCAAACCCACGAGATTATAAGAAATAATCTTCACCGCTCACCGCTTTATGCTGGTGTTATAGAGGGTACAGGCCCAAGATACTGTCCTTCTATAGAGGATAAGGTTGTTAGATTTTCCGATAAAGAGCGTCATCAGATATTTGTTGAGCCGGAAGGGGAAAACACAAATGAGCTTTATGTTCAGGGTATGAGCTCATCACTGCCAGAAGAAGTGCAGATAGCTCTTTACCGTACAGTACCTGGCCTTGAAAACTGCGAGTTTATGCGTACAGCTTATGCTATTGAGTATGACTGCATAGACGCAACCCAGCTTAAACTGAGCCTTGAGTTTAAAAATATAAAAGGTCTTTTTGGTGCTGGTCAGTTTAACGGCACAAGTGGTTATGAGGAAGCGGCGGCACAGGGACTTATAGCCGGAATAAACGCCGCAAGAATGTTGCAGGGTAAAGAACCTGTTATACTTCACCGTTCTGATGCTTATATTGGTGTACTTATAGATGATATAGTAACAAAAGGCAGCAAAGAGCCTTACAGAATGATGACATCAAGAGCTGAATACAGGCTTCTTTTAAGACAGGATAACGCTGACGAACGCCTTACACCTATAGGCCATGAGGTTGGCCTTATTTCTGATGAAAGATACCAGAGATTTCTTAAAAAACAGGAACTTATTGCGGCGGAAAAAGAGCGTATAAATTCCGTTACAATAGGTTTAAGACCTGAAATACAGGAATTTCTTGAAAGACACCACAGCACGCCTTTAAAGAGCGGAGCACGCTTAAGCGAGCTTTTAAAGCGTCCTGAGCTTAATTATGATATTTTAGCCGAAATAGATACTACAAGGCCGGATATAGACAGCGAGGCGGCTCACGAGGCGGCTATACAGATAAAATACGAAGGCTATATTAAACAGCAGTATAATCAGGTTAAAGAGTTTAAAAAGCTTGAAAACAGACTTCTGCCGGAAGATATAGACTATAACGACGTAAAAGGCTTAAGACTTGAGGCAGTGCAAAAGCTTAATGACATTAGACCACTTAATATAGGCCATGCCTTTAGAATAGCCGGTGTTTCCCCGGCGGATATTTCCGTACTTATGATATACCTTGAACAGATTAAAAGGGCTTCTAAAACAGAAGGAGAGGAATAATATGAACGGAAAAGAAATTTTAAATGACTGCGCCGGAAAAATGGGTATTGAGCTAAGCGAAAAAGCCCTTAATGATTTTGAAACTTATAAAAAGCTTCTTTTGGAGTGGAACGAAAAAATAAACCTTACGGCTATAACCGATGAGGAAGGCATTGCCATAAAGCATTTTGCCGATAGTATTTCCGTTTTGCCGCTTATTGATAAAAGTAATGTATCAATGATTGATGTGGGAACAGGCGCAGGCTTTCCGGGAATACCAATTAAAATAGCCAGAAATGATATTAAAGTTACACTTCTTGACTCACTTAACAAAAGAATTAATTTTCTTGAAGAAGTTAAAAAAGAGCTTAAGCTTGATAATGTAGAGTGTGTTCATTCAAGAGCCGAAGACGGGGGAAGAAACTCTCTTTACAGAGAAAAGTTCGACTTATGTGTAAGCCGTGCTGTTGCCCGTTTAAATGTGCTTTGTGAGTACTGTATGCCTTTTGTTGCTGTAGGAGGATATTTTATATCACTTAAAGGCCCTGATGTTACAGAGGAGCTTGCAGAGGCTCAAAAAGCCATAACTCTATTAGGCGGAAGTGTTGAAAAAGTTGTTGATATAGCTATACCAAACAGCGACATAACCCACAGCGCTGTAGTTATAAAAAAAATAAAACCAGTGCCTAAAACTTACCCAAGAAAAGCCGGTACAGCAGGCAAAAAACCAATAATTTAAA
>CALWEX010000096.1 GCA_944377425.1 uncultured Clostridia bacterium | reverse complement strand
TCAACATAAAGCCAGTCACGTACATTTTCACCTTTTCCGTAAACAGGAATAGGTCTATTATTTAAAACATTGGCTATAACAAGAGGTATAAGCTTTTCCGGAAAATGATAAGGTCCATAGTTATTTGAACATCTTGAAATAGTTACAGGGAGCTTATATGTTCTTCCGTAAGCCTGTACTAAAAGGTCTGCTGAAGCCTTTGAAGCTGAATATGGACTAGATGTGTGTATAGGTGTTTCTTCTGTAAAGAATAAATCAGTTCTATCCAAAGGTAAGTCCCCGTATACTTCATCAGTTGAAACCTGATGATATCTTTTAATTCCATACTTTCTGCACGCATCAAGAAGCACACTTGTACCTATTACATTTGTTCTTAAGAAAATCTCAGGATTTTCAATAGAACGGTCAACATGACTTTCTGCCGCAAAGTTTACAACAATATCAGGTTTTTCAGTTTCAAAAAGACTGTAAACCGCTTTTCTGTCAGCAATATCGCCTTTTACAAACATAAAATTTTCTTTATTCATTACAGGCTCAAGTGTTTCCATATTTCCTGCATATGTTAAGGCATCAAGGCATATTATTTTATAATCAGGATATTTATTTACCATGTAGTGAACAAAGTTTCCACCTATAAAACCAGCTCCGCCGGTAACTATAATTTTCATTTTTTCACCTCATAAGTAAAGTATTCATATTTGTTATCATCAAACATTGGTGCTACTGCATCTTTATCAGAAACAATAGGATTATCAATTCCCCAATTAACACCTATCTCAGGGTCATTCCAGCGAATGCTTCCTTCACTTTCAAAACAATATAAATTATCTGCTTTGTATAAGAATTCTACTTCATCAGTAAGTGTTACAAAACCATGAGCAAATCCTCTTGGTATCATAAGCTGGCGTTTATTTTCTGCTGAAAGCTCTACCGCAACCCATTTTTTATAAGTAGGCGAACCTTTTCTTATATCTACAGCAACATCTAAAACAGCACCTTTAGTACAGCGTACAAGTTTTGCCTGTGAATGTTCTCCCTTTTGAAAATGAAGTCCTCTTATAGTTCCTTTAGTAGATGAATAAGACTGGTTGTCCTGAACAAAGTCATAATACAAGCCGGCTTCTTCCATTTTCTTTTTAGACCAGCTTTCAAAAAAATATCCGCGTTTATCTCCAAAAACATCCGGTTCAATTATATAAACATCTAACACATCTGTTTTTATAACATTCATTACTAACTCTCCTTAATAAATAATCCTGCCTTCTGCTACTTTCATAAGATGCTTGCCATAATCTGATTTACCGTAAAGCTTTGCTGATTCAAGCAGTTTTTCTTTAGATATCCATTTATTTCTGTAAGCTATTTCTTCAACAGCTGAAATTTTAATTCCCTGTCGTTTTTCAATTACTCGTACAAATTCTGTAGCATCAGCAAGGGCATCCATAGTTCCCGTATCAAGCCACGCATATCCTCTGCCAAGGGTCACTACATTAAGCGTTCCTTCATCAAGATACATTCTGTTAAGGTCTGTTATTTCAAGTTCCCCTCTTGCTGAAGGTTTAACTTTTTTAGCGAGCTCACTTACCCTGCTGTCGTAAAAATATAAGCCTGTTACACAATAGTTTGATTTTGGATTTTCTGGTTTTTCCTCTATAGAAATAGCCTTTCCGTTCTCGTCAAACTCAACTATTCCAAATCTTTCAGGGTCATCTACATAATATCCAAAAACAGTTGCACCAACTTTTCTTTCCGCTGCTTCTTTAAGGTTTTTAGTAAGTCCGTTTCCGTAAAAAATATTGTCACCAAGTATCATTGCACAGCTGTCACCATTAATAAATTCCTCACCTATTATAAAAGCCTGTGCCAATCCATCAGGTGATGGCTGTTCAGCATAGCTAAGTCTTATTCCAAATTTTGAGCCATCTCCTAAAAGTTTTTTAAAATTAGGCAAATCAACCGGAGTTGAAATTATAAGTATATCCCTTATTCCTGCTAACATAAGTGTTGAAAGCGGATAATATATCATCGGCTTATCATATACTGGCAGTAACTGCTTAGAAGTAACCATTGTAAGAGGATAAAGTCTTGTTCCAGAACCACCTGCTAATATAATTCCCTTCATATTATTATTGCGCACCCCGTTCTCATTTTATAAACAACTCATTATATCACATAAAAATGCTATTTCAAATACAATTACCAGTTATTTCTTCAATAATCGACTGCATATTCAAAATGACTTTCTTTAAATCATATTTTTCTGACTCTTTTTTATTATATTCACCAAATAACTTTATTAAATTCGGATTCTGATATAAGAAATCTATATAATAACTCATTTTTTCTACGTCTAAAGGGTTGACTAAATAACCTCCATTATTATTTATCAAATCCCTGTTTCCTCTAATATCCGAACAAATAATCGGCAGTCCTGATGCCATTGCTTCCATAACCGAAACAGGAAGTCCTTCCTGAAAGCTTGGGAACAAAAACACATCAGCCATTTTCATAATTTCATATACATCTTTTCTGAAGCCACAAAAAATAATTCTTTCTTCAATATTTAAATCTTTTGATAATTTTTTCAATTTACAATCATTTACTCCACGGCCACAAATTACTAATATAATATTTTTATTTTTACATTTACTAATAGCTTTAATTGCAGAGTCTTGATTTTTTCTATCAATCAACTCACCAACATTTAAAACAACAAAAGCATTCTCTGGAATTCCCAATTCTCGTTTTTTAGAAAGTACATCAATATTTGTGTTTTTTATTCGGTCTAAATCAGTCCCTATTCCAGAAAGCAAATAAACTTTTCCATTTTTTCTCAGTTTAAATTTTTTAGCTGCTTCATAATCCTCTTTATTGATTGTAATTAAGCCGTCAGTGCAATGAGCAAGTATTTTTTCAATATTTTTGAATAAAAATGCGTTAATAAACGGAGCTCCTTTATAAAAATGAAATCCATGTGCCATATATATAACCGGTTTTGTTTTAGTAATATAAGCAGCTATCCTTGTTACGACACCACCCATAGGCGTATGGCACATAACAAGGTCGTACTTATTCTTTTGCATAATTCTAATCAGCTGAATTATAGCAAAAATATTGCTAATACTAAAAGGCGACCTTTTAATTGATATAGAATACTCATTAGATGCAAACGGTACTTTTTCATCTCCATTAGTAACTACATCAACAGTCCAGCCTTTTTCTCTAAACATTTTTATATATGGAACATGAAAAACATTTATATGTCCTTTAGCGGTCGTTGCTGCTATCAAAACTTTTTTACACACAAAAATCTTCCTAACTATAATTATAGAATAATGTAAGTATTAAAATTTTTAATTATTATATCACTGTTAATATTCTTAATCAAACTAATATAACTTATAATTAATAACCTTAATATTATAAAAAATATAATCAAATCATATTCTTAATTTTTAAAAACTTAAAAGAGCTTATTAACTTCTTGAATTTAAGATAATTAATAAGCTCTTTATATTTTAAATTATTCTTTTATTTAATGCTATCTTTATTATAAATTCTTTTCCAGTATATCCGCAATTCTTTTACAAGCAAATCCGTCACCATAAGGGTTTGAAGCTTTGCTCATTTTATCGTATTCTTCCTTGCTTGTAAGAAGCTTTTTAAACTCGTTATATATAGTTTCTTCGTTTGTTCCAACAAGCTTAAGTGTTCCAGCCTTAATTCCCTCTGGTCTTTCTGTTGTATCACGCATTACAAGCACAGGCTTTCCAAGGGAAGGTGCCTCCTCCTGTATTCCGCCGCTGTCTGTAAGTATAAGATAGCTTCTTGAAAGGAAGTTATGGAAATCAAGCACATCAAGAGGCTCTATAATGCGAATTCTGTCATCATCACCTAACTCCTCGTCTGCCGCTTTTCTTACAACAGGGTTCATGTGTATTGGGTATATAACTTTTATGTCAGGTGTTTCAACTACAATACGGCGTATTGCCCTAAACATATGATGCATTGGCTCGCCTAAGTTTTCACGTCTGTGAGCTGTAAGCATTATAAGTCGGCTGCCTTCTGCCCATTTTAAATGCTCGTTTTCGTAATCATCACGTACAGTTGTTTTGAGAGCGTCTATGGCGGTGTTTCCTGTTACAAAAATTGTATCCTCACTTTTACCTTCTCTTAAAAGATTACCCTTTGAAACTTCTGTAGGCGCAAAATTAAACCTTGCCATAATACCAACAGCCTGACGATTAAACTCTTCTGGGTATGGAGAATAAATATTATATGTTCTAAGGCCTGCCTCTACATGTCCAACAGGTATCTGAAGGTAGAAACATGCTAAAGCCGTTGTAAAAGTAGTAGTTGTGTCACCATGAACAAGAACTACATCAGGCTTTTCTTTTTCAAGAACTTCTTTTATTCTGTTTAAAATATTTGTTGTAACATCAAAAAGAGTCTGTTTATCTTTCATAATAGATAAATCATACTCCGGCTCTACATTAAAAGCCTTTAAAACCTGGTCAAGCATCTGTCTGTGCTGACCTGTTACACAAACAACTGTTTTAAAGCTTTTTCGTGATTTTAACTCATTTACAAGCGGGCACATTTTAATAGCTTCCGGACGCGTGCCGAATACAAGCATTACTTTTTTCATAAAATTGCTCCTTAATATTAAAAATAAAGTATATATAAACAAAATTAAATTTTCTGGAAAAAACGGCTCCTTACGGAGCCGTCATCATTACTCTGCTTCTTTAGCAAGAAACTCGTTTATAGCACTTACAAGCTTGTTAGCATCCATACCGTGAACAATACTAGCCTCTTCAAGAGTTTCACCTGCTGATGAAGGGCAGCCTACACAATGCATGCCTGCCTGCATAAGAAGAACGGCAATACGTCTGTCAATCATAAGTAAATCGCCGATTTTTGTATCTTTTGTAACTGTTACAGCCATTATTAAACCCTCCTTGTAAAATATATAAAAGTAGTATAACATACTTTGTATAAAAATATCAATTTTATTGCTGAAAAAAGGAATTAAATATGCTAATAGATATTACAACTATACTTAACCAAAATACAAAAGTCTATCCCGGTGACCCGGAATTTAAAATAAACCGAATATTTACTGTTGAAAAAGACGGCTTTAATCTTTGCAGTCTTTCTTTTGGCACACATACCGGAACACATATAGATGCACCGCTTCACTTTTTTAATACTAAAGAAAGTATTGCCGATTTAGAGCTGAAATATTTAATAACAAATGCCCTTGTTGCTGATGTATCCGGTTTAAATTCAATAGACGAAAAATTTATTTCCGGCCTTAACTTAGAAGGCATAAATTCGATATTGTTTAAAACCAATGGAAAAGATATTTATTTAACTGAATCCGGTGCCAAATATATAACAAGTAAAGGAATGCTTATAACAGCAACTGAATCCTTGGATATTGAAGACCAAACAGGCAATGATTATTATGTACACAAAACACTTCTTTCAAACAATGTACTTATTGTAGAAAACATTGATTTACGCAATGTAAAGCCCGGAATATATAAATTTTACTGCTTTCCACTTAAAATAGAAAATGCCGACGGCAGCCCTGTAAGAGCAGTTTTGGAATTATAAATATTTT
>CALWEX010000095.1 GCA_944377425.1 uncultured Clostridia bacterium | reverse complement strand
GCCGCCTGTAAGGACTATCATGTTGTTTGAAACGCTTATAATTATAACTATAGCCATTTGAGTTATAAAACTGGATACACCAAGCTGGGAAAGGTTTCGGCATGTGCGATAGTTTAATTTAAAGCTGTCACGGTTAAAATTAAATGATTTGGGATTTCTGAAATATAGAGCAGTTATAATACAGGATACAATCTGGCCTATAATTGTTGCCCATGCAGCGCCTTTAACACCCATATTAAGTATAAATATAGAAACAGGGTCAAGTATAAGGTTAAGTATGGCACCTACTACTGTGGCAAACATTGAGTATCCTGGTGAGCCGTCAGCTCTTATGGCTGAGTTCATGCCGGATGTAAATACATAAAAAGGCATGCCTAAAAGTATTATTTCCATATAATCACGGGCATAAGTGTAGCAGGACTGAGTTGCGCCAAATAAAGTAAGTATATTATCCGTGAATAAGAGTCCTATAATCATTATAACAATGCCTACTATTACAGTAAGTATAATGCCGTTGCCAATGCATTTTCCAGCGGATTTATAATCACCTTTTCCAAGAGAAAGGCTTAAGAGTGCTGCACTTCCGTCACCTATTAAAAGAGCAAGTGCTAATGCCACAACGGTAAAAGGATAAACTACATTTGTTGCTGCGTTGCCTAAATATCCAACACTTTGGCCTATGAATATCTGGTCTACAATGTTGTAAAGAGCGCTTACAAGCATACTTAAAACACAAGGTACGGAAAATTTCAGGATAAGTTTGCCTATAGGCTCTGTTGCCAGATAGCTGTTTGTTTTTGTTTCTTCCATTACTAATTCTCCTTTATTACTGATTAAATATTGGTTTATTGTAAAAAAATAACGCGTGTATTAACGGGATTTACCGCTAAATAGACAACGCGCTTTTAAGCCGGACTTACATCTATAGAGCATTCAGTTTTACTATAAACCAGTAATATATATATTTTATACTAAAAATTTTAGTTATGTAATAGATTTTTTTGTAGTTTTTAATTTTTGTAAAATTTAACTACATTATATTAAGAGGTTGATTTTGATATATGTAATTTGAGTTTTATTGCAAAATTATTCTTATTAAAACTAAAATATTTTTGAAATTCAGCTTTACTTTTTTATTTGTTTTAGGTTATTAAGCTATTGGCAAAAAATTCGCTTTTTGATTTAAAATAAATCAATTAGACTTTGTGAAATATTGTAAATTGTTTTTTACTGTGATACTATAGACTAAGGTAATTGACTTTTAATATGTTTTTTGATAGAATGTCGAAATTATAAACTATAGACAAGGTAATATTTTTATAAACGCAAAAGGAATAAGGTGAGTTTTTAAAGGAGCGGTTTGAAAATGTATAAACTTGTTAAAGAAGGCCTTACATTTGATGATGTGCTTTTAATTCCGGCTGAAAGCAATGTTCTTCCAAGAGATGTTGATGTATCAACTTATCTTACTAAGAAAATAAAGCTTAATGCCCCTATTATGAGCGCCGGCATGGATACCGTTACTGAATCCAACATGGCAATAGCTATAGCAAGACAAGGCGGCATAGGCATTATACATAAAAATATGTCTATTGCCAAGCAGGCTGAGGAAGTGGATAAGGTTAAGCGTTCTGAGCATGGTGTAATTATAGACCCGTTTTGGCTTACTCCTGACCACTATGTTTACGAAGCAGACCAGTTAATGGCTAAATTCAGAATTTCGGGTGTGCCTATTACTGTTGACGGCAAGCTTGTAGGCATTATTACAAACCGTGATATAAGATTTGAAAAAGACCATAACCGCAAAATAGGCGAGGCAATGACTAAGGATAATCTTATTACTGCACCAGAGGGGACAACCCTTGAGGAAGCTAAAGAAATACTTACTAAGCATAAAATAGAAAAATTACCTATTGTAAACAGCAAAGGCTATTTAAAAGGCCTTATTACTATAAAAGACATTGAAAAAGCAATTAAATATCCAAACTCGGCAAAAGATAAACATGGCCGACTTTTGGTAGGTGCCGCAGTAGGCGCTACAAAAGATGTTCTTGAAAGAATTTCGGCTCTTGTTGAGGCTAAAGTGGATGTTGTTGTTATAGATACGGCTCACGGACATTCGCAAAATGTTATTAATACAGTTAAAAAGATTAAAAATGCTTATCCTGATTTACAGCTTATAGCCGGAAATGTGGCTACAGCAGAGGCCACAAAGGCACTTATAGAGGCAGGAGCTGACTGTATTA
The DNA here is from genome assembly GCA_944377425.1 of uncultured Clostridia bacterium. Lineage (GTDB taxonomy): Bacteria > Bacillota > Clostridia > Lachnospirales > Anaerotignaceae > Neoanaerotignum_A. The sequence continues at coordinate 7,841 of CALWEX010000095.1, read as the reverse complement.
AGGTTGGTATAGGCCCGGGTTCTATATGCACAACACGTATAGTTGCTGGTATTGGAGTACCGCAGATAACGGCTGTGTTTGACTGTGCAGAGGCGGCTAAGCCTTATGGAATACCTGTTATTGCCGACGGCGGAATAAAGTTTTCCGGCGATATAGTTAAGGCAATAGCGGCAGGGGCCAGCGTTTGTATGTTAGGCAGTTATTTTGCCGGCTGTGAGGAAAGCCCAGGAAGCACTGAGCTTTATCAGGGCAGAAAATACAAAGTATACCGCGGCATGGGTTCAATAGCCGCAATGGAGCAAGGAAGCAAAGACAGATATTTTCAGGAAGACGCTAAAAAGCTTGTTCCTGAAGGCGTTGAAGGACGTATAGCATTTAAAGGAAGTGTTGAGGACTCAATATACCAGCTTTTAGGCGGTTTAAGAGCCGGTATGGGATATTGTGGAACTCGTACTATAGAGGAGCTTAAAGAAAACGGAAGGTTTGTTCGCATTACAAGCGCCGGACTTAGGGAAAGCCATCCGCATGATATTCAAATTACAAAAGAAGCTCCTAACTACAGTGTAGAATATTAACGGAGGACAGGGCAATGAAAAACGAACTTGTAATTGTTCTTGATTTTGGCGGACAGTATAACCAGCTTATAGCGCGCCGTGTTAGAGAATGTCATGTATACTGCGAGGTTAAGCCGTATACTATGCCTTTAGAAGAAATAAAGGCTTTAAATCCAAAGGGTCTTATATTTACAGGTGGACCTAATAGTGTTTATGACGAAAAGTCGCCGCATATTACAAAAGAAATATTTGATTTGGGAATACCTGTTTTAGGTATCTGCTACGGCTGCCAGCTTATGGCATATACCCTTGGCGGTACAGTTTGCGATGCTTCAGAAAAAAGTGAGTATGGCAAAACCGAAGTTAAGCTTAATACTGACACAGTGCTTTTTAAAGACCTTGAAGAAGACCAGATTTGCTGGATGAGCCACACAGATTATATTTCACAAGTACCTGAAGGATTTAGCGTAACTGCTACATCACCGGCATGTCCAACTGCGGCTATGGAATGTGTTGAAAGAAAGCTTTATGGCACACAGTTCCATCCAGAAGTTAACCATACACCAAAGGGCAAAGATATGCTTGCTAAATTCCTTTTTGATGTATGTGGTTGCAGTGGTGACTGGACAATGACAGGATACATTGAGTCACAAATTAAACAAATACGTGAAACAGTAGGCGATGGAAAAGCTCTCTGTGCTCTTTCCGGCGGTGTTGATTCCAGCGTTGTTGCAGCTCTTATGAGCAAAGCCATTGGTAAACAGCTGACATGTGTTTTTGTAGATAACGGCCTTATGAGAAAGAACGAAGGCGACGAGGTAGAAGCTGCTTTTAAAGGCGCTTTTGACGCAAACTTTGTAAGAGCAAATGCACAAGAGAGATTCCTCAGTAAGCTTAAAGGTGTTACAGAGCCTGAAAGAAAGAGAAAAATAATAGGCGAGGAATTTATAAGAGTATTTGAAGGCGAAGCTAAGAAAATTGGTAAAGTAGACTTCCTTGTTCAGGGAACAATTTATCCTGACGTTATAGAAAGCGGCCTTGGTGACAGCGCCGTTATTAAGTCACACCACAATGTAGGCGGACTTCCTTCAGTTGTTGATTTTAAAGAGCTTATAGAGCCTTTAAGAATGTTATTTAAAGACGAAGTAAGACAGATGGGTAAAGAGCTTGGCCTTCCTGATTATCTTGTATGGAGACAGCCATTCCCAGGCCCTGGTCTTGGTATAAGAGTTATAGGCGAGGTTACAGAAGAAAAGCTTGCTATTTTAAGAGAGGCTGACGCTATATTCCGCGAGGAAATAGCTAATGCCGGCCTTGACAGAAGCATTAATCAGTATTTTGCTGTAATTACAGACATGCGCTCCGTAGGCGTTATGGGTGACGGCAGAACATACGATTATACACTTGCTTTAAGAGGCGTAACAACAAGCGACTTTATGACAGCTGACTGGGCAAGAATACCTTACGAAGTTCTTGACAAAATAAGCATTAGAATTGTTAATGAGGTTAAACACATTAACAGAATAGTGTATGATATAACAAGTAAACCACCAGCAACAATAGAGTGGGAATAAGATTTTGCAAAAATAATACTAGTACTTATGTAAATTCCTTTATTTTTGGAAACATAATGGCAACGTTATTGCAAAATCTATTTAATAAAATATTATTGCTATAATATAAAAACCTTACTGATGAACTGTTTCCAAATTTGGAATGAGTAGTCAGTAAGGTTTTTCAGCTCTATGTCAAGTTTTGGGGTCGGATTTTTCCCGCTCCATTTCTAGTTGTAGAGCTTTTTTCATTTAGTTCTATTCTTCTAAACAATGTTATACAAAAAACATCTATGTCAGTATGTTCAAGTTCTGTATTTTTCTTTATAAGTTTACATATTACTTTTCTACAGACTTAGCAGATTTTCACTTATGACAACTTTTGCACTACAAATCAAATCAGTATTTTTTATAATTATTACACCAATCAGACGATGTTCAGTATGTAATACTTAACTGAGTGGCAGATGTTTTTGTTGTTTATTCTTAAAGTGATTTTTCGTATTATATTTTTTGACTTCTTATGCATTGGTCATATTATAAATTTAGTGAGTTTTAGAATGCTGCATAAATGTAGCTATTTTGATATTCTAGTTACAAAAATTGGGTTGAGATAATATATCAAGTCTAAATTATTTGTTAAAGTATTACATATATCCTTAATATTTTATGTTTTTTAAACCGTAAAACTTTCTATATATTTAAGAATATGGTATACTAATATTGGTTATAATATATGGAAATTGTCTGTGGAGTTGATGGGATATTAGTATTATTGCCGACGGGCTCAAATGAGGATAGTTTTCAATGGCACACTATATCAGGGAGGTAACGAATATGGGCTTTTCACTTTCTGTATCTCAAGCGGACACTGTGCTGCATGCATTGCAGTAAGACTACCGTATCTATGCACCAAAAAGATTCCCTAAGCAGGGACGTTACTCTGATACCGATATTATACGGTATGTCGAGGTAAATTCCTTTGCCGAAATTGTATGGGATATAAAATCCGATTACCCGGCCAAGGAAGTCATCACCCCTATCCAACAGGCTATTTTCTACTTTACTGAGGATGAATACCGGGCTAGTAAGGTAAAGTCGAAGCCGATTTTGCTGCTGGCTCGTCCTTGTGATATTAATGCTCAGCGGGTTCAAGGTCGTATCTATGCTGGCAATGGAGGTTATGACGACTTATATTATTCTCGAATTAGGGAGTTAGTAAAATTTGCTGTTATGGACTGCAACGGCGGCGATGATACTTGCTTCTGCGTATCTATGGGAACTAATCGTACCGACGATTATGCTTTGGCCATGAAATTTTCGCAAGATGGCCTTCAGGTTCAGGTGGTTGATGAGGAGTTTTCTTCTTATTTTGAAGGAATGCCTCAGGCCGAGTATACTCATGCTTTTGTGGAGGAAAATGAGCTGAAGGTAACGGTTCCTGACCTTAGTGATAAAAATATCCGCAAAGCTCTCAAGAGTCATCCTGTATGGCAGGAGTACAACAGCCGTTGTATTTCCTGTGGGGCTTGTACTATAGCTTGTTCTACTTGTACATGCTTTACTACCCGTGATGTTATCTATGGGGATAATCCTGAGGTTGGCGAACGCCGCCGAGTGTCGGCTTCATGCCAGATTGCAGGTTTTGATCAGATGGCTGGGCAGAAGGAATTCCGCTCCTCAGCCGCAGAACGTATGCGTTATAAGGTGCTTCATAAGTTTTATGATTATAAGGCACGATTTGGTGAGGAACATATGTGTGTAGGTTGTGGCCGTTGTACACGGCGCTGTCCTGAGCTTATTTCTATTTCTGCCACTGTTAACAAGGTTAGTGCTGCTGTGGATGAAATCCGAGCTGCTTTGGACTGATAGGAAAGGAGGTTTTTGCTTATGATGAATCCTGTTCAGCCTCAGGCATGTACAATCCTGAGCGTTAAAAAAGAAAGTCTTCACGAATGGACATTCCGTGTGGCAACTGATGTAAAGCCTGCCCATGGACAGTTTATGCAGCTGTCTATTCCTATGATAGGTGAGGCTCCTATTTCTGTTTCTGCACATGGAGATGGATGGCTGGAATTTACTATTCGTTCTGTGGGCAAGGTTACTAATGTAATTTTCCAGAAGGAAGCTGGGGATACATTGTTCCTGCGAGGACCATATGGCAAGGGTTGGCCTGTAGAGCAGTTCAAAGATAAGCATCTTGTAGTTATCACTGGCGGTACTGGTCTGGCACCTGTTCGTTCCATGTTAAATATGCTGGCCGAGACACCGGGATATGTACGGTAGGTCCATTTGATTTCTGGCTTCAAGAATGCGGATGGCATTGTATTTCACAATGAGTTGGAGAAATGGAAGCAAAAATTCTCTACTATTTATGCACTGGACAATGATACCATGGAAGGCTGGCGTACTGGTCTGGTAACAACATTTGTGCCTGAGATTCCATTTGATACATTTAAAGGTGAATATGTTGTAGTGGTGGTAGGTCCTCCGCCTATGATGAAGTTTACTGGTTTGAATTTGATGGAACAAGGTGTGGAACCGGAAAAGGTATATATGAGTTTTGAACGAAAAATATCTTGTGCTATAGGCAAGTGCGGACATTGTCGTATCGATGAGGTGTATGTGTGTCTCGATGGTCCTGTATTCCCTTATACAGTGGCTCGGGATTTGATTGACTGAGAAAGGAGCGGGTATAGGATGAATCAAGACATTAACATAAAAAAAGTCCGACTGAACTGTTATCGGCAGTCAAAAGTTCCTGGAGAGTTCATGTTGCAGATGCGCGTGCCAGGAGGCACTGTGGATGCCAAGTATCTTAGCTATGTGGAGCATATCGCCAAGAACTGGGGAGATGGAAATTTCCACTTTGGTACACGACAGACTTTTGATATTACTGGTATTTCATATGAGAATATCCCGGCAGTCAATGACTACTTGGAGACATATATCAAAGAAGTGGACGCTCAGCTCTGCAATGTGGACATGGATACCATTGCCCATGAGCCTCATCCTTGGGATCCTAAAGAGGGTTACCCTACTATTGGCGCCCGCAATATAACTGCTTGTATCGGTAACTATCACTGTATTTGCGGTAACTGTAATACTTTTGAGTTGGCTCGAAAGATTGAACCTATCATATTCCCAAGCCATTATCATATTAAGATAAACATTGCAGGTTGCCCTAACGACTGTAATAAAGCTCATATTTGCGACTTCGGCATTATTGGCGTAGCACGTATGACCTACCATCCTGAGCGCTGTATTGCCTGTGGTGCCTGTGTTCGGGCATGTCAGCATGGTGCTACACGTGTTTTGTCGGCTAATCCTGCCATTGGCAAGGTAGAGAAGGATGCATGCTGCTGTGTTGGCTGCGGTGAGTGTGTACGTGCTTGTCCTACTAGTGCTTGGACTAGACAGGAAACAAAGTTTTACCGTGTGATTCTTGGTGGCCGTACAGGCCGTCAGACACCTCGTACCGGAAAGATGTTCCTCAACTGGGCTACAGAGGACGTAATTCTTGGCGTGCTGAAGAACTGGCAGAAATTTTCTGCTTGGGTTATGGACTACAAGCCTGAATATCTGCACGGTGGTCATCTTATTGACCGAGCTGGTTATAAGAAGTTTAAGGAAATCATTTTGGATGGAGTAGAGCTGAATCCTGAGTGCTTAGTGGCAGAGGATATGTTCTGGCATGAAACAGAGTATCGCTCCAATTTTAATGTTAAACCTTTATCCATGCATCATACTGCTGGTCCTAAAGACTGATATATTTATTAAGGCCCTCGAAGTTGCAGCTTCGGGGGTATTATATTGGGTATATAATTAAAACAATATAAGCTGTCCTAATGAACATAAATTAAAGCTAACTTCGGCAGGAATTATATGAAAGTGTGGATACTTGCAATATTATATTTTTTATGATACTATTTTGATACTAAAAGAGCTGTTATAAAAAGTGTGTAAAATATTAGCGTATTGGTGAAAGTTTTTACTATAAAAACAAATAAAATATATAATAATCAACTTGGCAAGTGGCGATACAAACTGTTATTTAATGTATAACAGATATATTAAAGCTCTCCTAAACCATTTAGTTGGCAGAGAGCTTTTTATTTGTATCTAAAATAACTTAAATTTGGGGGAAGGTATGGAAAAGAGATTAAACGCCAAAGCTATGCTTATTATTTCAATGCTGGTTTTTGGAACACTGGGTGTTTTTACAAGAAACATTTCGGTTTCATCTGGTGAGCTGGCGTTATACAGAGCAATTTTGGCTTCATTATTAATTATTGTATATCTTACTGCTACAAAGCAGACAATACCGCTTAAAGGCATTAAAAAAGAAATACCATTACTTTTAATATCCGGTATAGCAATGGGCTTTAACTGGATACTTCTTTTTCAGGCTTATAAGTATACAACAATATCAGCGGCAACATTAAGTTACTATTTTGCACCAGTTATAGTAACTGTAGTGTGTCCGTTTTTGTTCCGTGAAAAACTAAATAAAAAACAGATAATCTGTTTTATTATGTCAACTTTAGGTTTGATACTTATAATTGGCGTAGGCGGAACAGGTTTTGGCGGCAAAAATTTATTGGGAATTATTTTCGGCCTTGGAGCCGCTGTGTTTTATGCAACAGTTATTATATTAAATAAATTTATTAAAAATGTGGGCGGAATACACCGTACACTCCTACAGTTTTTTGCCGCAATTATTGTGCTTGTGCCTTATGTTGCACTTACTGGCGGTATGCACTTAAATGAGCTTAAATTCACTGGCTGGGCTTGTTTGCTTACAGTTGGTCTAATACATACCGGTATTACATATTGCCTGTATTTTTCAGCCCTTAAAGATTTAAAAGGCCAGCAAGCTGCTATATTAAGCTATATAGACCCTCTTACAGCAGTTATTATTTCAGCTGTAATTCTTGGAGAGCATGTTTCTTTGCAGCAGCTGATAGGCGGCGCCTTAATTCTTGGTTTTACGCTTTGGAATGAAAAGAACTCTAATTAAATATAAATTTAATGCCTTTGACTGATTATGTTAAATTAAACAGCCAAAGGCATTTTTTATTTTTTGCTTTTCCATACATTAGCAAGTATATCTTTTAGTACCAAACATGCGTCTGTATTGGTGTATCCATATTGGATTTTTAAGTCATCAAGCATCTGCGAAATAGGTACAGCATATTTTTTTATGTCAACTGTATTTTTGTAAGCTGTTAATATAGGATATTTTTTTGACCAAACTTTATTCCAGTCAATTCTTTTTTGAGTTTCTTCGCTTGTATTTTCGATTATACGCTCAATTTCTTTCTGCTCAATATCAAAATCAATAAGCTCGTCTAAAGACAGATGATATAAAACAGCCAGTTTTTTTGCCTGATAAATATCGGGAGTTGTTTCATTGCTTTCCCATTTGGATATGGTCTGCCTGCTTACGCATAATTTTTCCGCCACAATTTCCTGTGACAGACTGTTCTTTTTTCTTGCGTTATATAAACTGCTTCCTATAGTCATTAGCTTTCCTCCGCATAGTTATTTTAAATCAGTATAAGTGTATTTTGGCAATTAATCTACCAATTAAAATAAACATTTTTACGCTTTTTGTTAACACAAATATATGGACAATTTTTGTTTTTGCTATAAATATATTTTTTATTGCTTAATTTTGTTGTATTATAGTAATTAACTAATATTTTGGGAAGGTGAAACATGAAGATTTTAA
>CALWEX010000094.1 GCA_944377425.1 uncultured Clostridia bacterium | reverse complement strand
GAACAGGGTGATACAGTTTAATTATAATTTTTAAGGCGGCGGGAGCAATCCCGCCCCTGTAAAAAACAACTGCTGTTTTCAATAAGTTCGCGTTGAAAACTGCTATATTTAAAAAAGTCTAATGCTATTTTGTAGTTGTAGGAAGTATTAACGCATAAATTTTATTTAGGTATTATAATTTTAAATTTTTTATTAAACAGTTACATTATTTAGTCAACTGGCAAATTGCTTTGATACAATTTGTTGAAATACAAATAAATAACATTTTCCAAGGAGGAGATTAACAATGAAACTGATGCATACAAAACTGCCAGATTTTAAAAGAAAAGTGGCTGAAGCCGGAAAAAAACTTCGTCCGGAGACGGAAGTAGTTCTTCGTGGACTTGAAAACATGGAAAGCGCAAAATTAGCTTCACTTCGTGTTGGCCGTATCGAAGAAGAAATTATCGAAATTACACAGGACCCTAACGTAGCTAAAGTTGAAGTTACTGTTCTTCCACAGATACCTGAAACAATTCACTGTGTTGTTATTAAAGGCATCCAGAAAGACGGTACAAGCAAAAAGACAATTCTTGAGAGCATGTTCATTACAACACCTGCCCCTGAATGCTATTACTATGACTCAGAAGAAATCGACGACCGCAGAGTATCTTACGACTAATACAATACCTGCATATTTTATTTAAACTGAAGAAATAGTAATTGCTTATTTGTAAAGCAGAAAGAGAGGAGTAATTAACATGGCTACATTAAAATATAAACTTATTCCAGCAGGTGCTGCTGAAGGCAGAGTACCTATTAACCTTATATTTATTGATAAAAAAGACGTTATAGCAGCAGGACTTACATACCGTCAGGCATGTGAGGTAATGGCTAAAAACTTTAAAGAGCCTGCCGCTGTTGATATTATAGACATGGACGCTATAACAGTAACAAGCGACGGTATAGTTGTTGATTACGCTATTGTTGCATTTGCTTCTATCGACTATGGCATGATTAACAGAGACTTTGGTTTCCTTTCAGTTTCAGAGCAGGGCTACTCAGAAAAACTTCTTGCTGAAGAGCCACATATGAAACAGTGGAACGCTATTGACGCATACAGAGGAAAACAGCTTTTCAGAGGCCCTAACTTTGAAGATAGATGGCCACGTGTTCCTCACAACGAAACACAGACAATTACAGGCCGTATAGCTAACAACAACACAGGTTCAGAAATGATGAATGTTATCGACATGACAGAAGTTCTTGTACCTGCTTATGGTGCTCTTGAAGTTATGAAAGATGGCGAAGTTCTTATTGGTGTTGCTGGTCCTGAAATTTCAGTAGGTATCGGTATGGTTGTATTTGAGACATACGGACGTATTTTCAACCGTTCATACGGCGCAGGTAAAACAGCTCATAACTCAGGCGAATATGCTAAAACAGTTAAGAGCGATTACCCAGCTATTGCCGGAAGAAAATCAACACTTGCAGAGTATACACTCCGCGCTCTTGAAATCGGCCTTGTTCCAGGCAAAGACCTTGGCTGCTCACCTGCCGTACTTTCAATAGCTAAAGCAGGCGGATTTGAAATTGCTTATGACAACATTGAAGACAGAGCATGGGTTGAGCTTGCTAGTGTAGGTATTACAAAAGAATGGCTTCAGGCTCCTAACGAAAAACTTTCACATGATGAAATTTTAGCTAAGGCTGATGAAATAGTTCCTGGTATTACAGATGGTAAACTTTTCAAAGTTTCTGACATCTGCAAAGTTTGCGAAGCAGAAATCTAATTACATACTAACGTAAGTTATTTTCTTTGACACACCCTCATTCATATAGTAGAATGAGGGTGTATGTCTAAATAAACTATACGGAGGTAATGAAATTGGAACACGAATACATAATTGCCCACGCCGATAAATCGGTGCTTAAAATATCCGGTCTTGAGGTTAAAGGCTTAAACACAAAACAGCTTGAACAGATACTTGGTGAAAAACTCCACACTTTCGTCCGTGTTATAGGCGTTACAGGCGATAATATTGAAATGGACGTTTACGATATTGAGCCAGAGCAGGTACGCAAAAACGAAAAAGGCCTTATTGAAAGCATAGTTCTTACAGAAGGTATTACAGTTACAGAGCTTACAAAGCTTTCATGCAGCGAAAAAATAGTTGAGGTAGACTACGACTCTATACCAGATGAGCCTATTTCAGCTTGCGCTATGGAAAGGTGGATGAAAAGGAAATGAGATCAGTATATATACTGCCTACAGGCGATGAAATAAGAAGCGGCATCGTTCTTGACCTTGACGCTCCTGAAATAGTTGGTCAGATGGTAAAGGCTTTTCCTCAGGCCGAAGTAACACGCCTCTGCCCTCTTTTAGATGTTGAGGATACAATATTTAATAAAATTAAAGAAGTAGCTGAAGAAAAAGAGCCAGATTTAATTATATTAATAGGCGGAAGCGGCGGCGGACACCGTTTCAGCAAAACTTTAGGTAAAGACTTTACCCACTCCGCTCTTGAGAAATATCTCGACCAGTATGCTTCTCACGAAATTTACGGCAAAAACGGTCATATGTGGTCAAAGCTTGTCTGCGGCAAAAAAGGCAATACAATAATTATAAATGTACCTGGTCCTTTTGTTGAAGCGCAAGCCGCATGCAAAGCTTTTCTTGATTCATATGCCAAAGGTCTTTCATTAGATGAAATTAGCCTTGATATGGCAAATGCCGTTTTAGCTCAGTACCCAACAGGCGCCGCTAAGACAGTATAAATACAAAGTCCCGTTTCCCTTATATAAGCCATGCATTAAATAGATTATGACATTAGTGCGTTTAAAATAAATAAAGGAATGGGAGTTAAAATATGTCAGGCATTACAAAACTTATAGACCATATAACTCTGCCGCGCTTTGTTAAAGCGCATCAGATTTTCGAGCATAACGAGCTTACAGAAGAACAAATAGGCCAAAGACTTAAAGCCGGCCTTGAAAATCCTGAAATTGTAGGCAAAATTAAACCAGGCATGAGAGTCTGCATTACATGCGGAAGCCGCGGTATAAGCAATATGCCTTTTGTAACAAAGTCACTTGTTGAATATGTAAAAAGCCTTGGCGCAGAGCCTTTTCTTATACCTGCTATGGGAAGCCACGGCGGCGCTACTGCCGAAGGCCAGATTGAAATATTAAAAAGCCTTGGCATTACAGAAGAATTAATGGGCTGCCCTATTCTTTCTTCTATGGAAACAGTCAAAATAAGTCATGTAACAGATGGCGAAGATGATTTTGATGTATGTATAGATAAAAACGCTTCCGAAGCCGATGCCGTAATAGCTTTAAACCGTGTTAAAGCACATACAAGCTTTCAGGGTCCTTACGAAAGCGGACTTATGAAAATGCTTACAATAGGTATAGGCAAACAGTACGGCGCACATATTTGCCATTCCAATGGCGATGATAGCATGTCCCGCAGAATAGGCCTTAATGCAACAGAGGTTATAAAACATGCCAATGTAGTTATAGGTGTTGCCCTTTTAGAAAACGCTTTTGACAAAACTTTCGAGATAGACGTTATACCAGGCAGCAAAATACCTGAGGAAGAACCAAAACTCCTTGAAAGAGCTAAAAAAGCCATGAGCCGTATTTGGTTTGACTCCTGTGATGTGCTTATAGTTCGTGAAATAGGCAAAAACTACACAGGTGCCGGCATGGACCCTAATATTGTAGGCCGCTGCGTAAATCCTAAGCTTAAAATGGGTATTGAATCCCAGATGATAGGTATTTTTGACCTTACAGAAGAATCCCACGGCAACGCCACAGGTATGGGCAGAGCTGACTTTGCTCCAAAAAGTTTTGCCGATAAAGTAAGCCTTGAGGACACATATCCAAACGCTATTACAAGCTACAACACATCAGCTTATAAAATGCCTGTTATAGTAGATAGCGATGAGGAAGTTATGAAGGCAGCCATTGCTACATGCCTTAAAATAGATTACGACAATCCAAGGGTAATAGTTATTAATAACTCTCTTGAAATTGAAGAAATACTTATTTCTGAGGCTATGGTTGAGGACGCAAAGAAAATGGATACATTAAAAATCCATAGCGAGCCGTTTTATATCGAGTTTGATAAAGACGGAAAATTCCTTACTAAATTCTAAAACAAAACCGGTGTTTAAAACACCGGTTTTTTATTTGTCTAACTATTCTTTATTTAAACACTTTTTTAACAGCCTTAAGCTTAAAGTCGTTAAAAGGTGGGAATATCAAAGACGGATTAAAAGCTGTTGATTTTTTAAGAACGCTTCTTTTGTGTGAGAATGTTAAAAAGCTTTCTTTGCCATGGTAGGCTCCCATTCCAGACTGGCCTATTCCGCCAAAAGGCAGCTCCGGATTAATAATATGGCTTACAACATCATTAACGCACACACCGCCAGAAGATGTACTAAGTATTGTTTTGTTAATGGCTTTTTTGTTTTCGCTAAAAATATAAAGCGCCAAAGGCTTAGGCCGTTTATTAATAAAATCAATGGCTTCATCAAGGTTATCACAGCCTATAACAGGCAGAATAGGCCCGAATATTTCCTCCTGCATACAAGCTGCTGAGCCATCAGGCGGACAAATAATTGTAGGGGCAATATACCGTTTTTCCTCGTCAAACTTTCCGCCAAAAGCAACATACCTAAAGTCTTTTTCTATAATGTTTTTAAGCCTTTCAATATGCTTTTCGTTTACTATTCGTCCGTAATCTTTATTGTTTATAACGTCATTTCCATAAAAACGGCGTATTGTTTTTTCAATTTCATTAATAAACTGGGCTTTTATTTTGTTGTCAACAAGCACATAGTCAGGAGCAACACAAGTCTGCCCTACATTCATAAACTTGCCCCATACTATTCTTTGACAAGCCGTTTTAAGCTTTGCAGAGCGGTCTATAACAACGGGGCTTTTGCCGCCTAACTCCAGTGTAACAGGTATAAGTTTTTCCGCAGCTGCCTTCATTACAATTTTGCCCACCTGCGGACTGCCAGTAAAGAATATATAATCAAAAGGACTATTTATAAGCATTGTGGTATTTTCAATACCGCCTTTAACACAGCTTATATACTGTATATGGAATGTTTCTTTTATTATTTTATCAATTACGTCAGCTACATTAGGCGTAAGTTCCGAAGGACACAAAACAGCGCAGTTACCGGCGCATATTGCGCCTATGAGCGGTTCCATAACAAGCTGAAAAGGATAGTTATACGGCCCTATAATTAAAGCACTGCCATATGGTGTATACTGCACATAGCTTGCAGATGGCAAAGCATATATAGGTGTTTTAGCCTTAATAGGCTTTGTCCATTTAGGCAAATTCTTTTTGGCATTTGTAATACTGTTTAGTATAATGCCTATTTCGCTAGTATATGCCTCAAACTTGTTTTTGCCTAAATCTGCATAAAGCGCTTCTTGAATTTCCTGCTCATACTTAACTATTGCGTTATAAAGTTTATCTAGCTGTTCAATACGGTACTTAACAGAAAGCGTTCCGCCTTTTTTAAAATATATTTTTTGTGTATCCAGCAAATCAGAAATATATTTTTGTGTTATTTTCAAATTATATCATTCCTCTTTAAAATATATGTACTATCGAGCATTATGTAAAGTTACTATACCACAAAAATATTATTCTTAAAACAAAAAATAGTTTAAGTATTTATTAATTAATTTTGAACATACAAAACTCTAATTATGCTTTATATCTATTAAGCAAATCATTAATGTATATAATGGAATACGACAATAAAATATATACGGCTGCAAGAAGTATGCCATTTTTAAAAGCCATATTCCATCCTATTAAATCAACTGCTATAAAGTTATATGGATATTTTGTGTTCTGGTTAGGTATAAAACCACCCAAATATGCCTGAATTACCAAAAAAGCGAAATAAATATATAAATAGAAGCTCCATATAACACAATAAACATACCTGAAATATTTTCTGCCACTTATACCAAGTATAAAATCAATAAACACAAGCACAGGAACAGCTAAATGCAAAAGTAAATTTCCTATATAGTCCCATTTGCTTATTGCGCCCAGCATATAAAATCCGTCAGGCATCAAAACAGCAAAATACACCGCACATGTAATTATTATGTTTATAAGAGCCAATCCGTATATAAAATCAATAAGCCTGCTGTTTTTGAACAACAGCATAATACTGTAAACTAAAATTACCAACAAGTTGCTTTGGTTGGTAAAATAAATTAATGTATATAATTTTAAACCGCCTGAAAATACACCAGTTTTAATTCCTAAACCTAAAAAAGCACATATTATAACAAGCAAACAGTAAATCCTGCTTAAAATACTTTTACTGAACATAAATAAGTCCTCATAAAAACTATCAATTAAAGCTTAACAGCAAAAAAGCCACTGCTTACGCAATGGCTTTAAATGTTTATCAGTCCTGAGAATATGGCATTAAAGCAATATGTCTTGCTTTCTTGATAGCTGTTGTTAAAGCTCTCTGATGCTTTGCACAGTTACCTGTAATTCTTCTAGGAAGAATTTTGCCTCTTTCAGAAACGTATCTTCTTAATTTGTTAATGTCCTTGTAATCGATAACTGTTACTTTATCTACACAAGACTGGCATACGCGTTTTTTTCTGCGGCCACGTTTCTTCTGAATCATGCTGTTAACCTCCTTTTATTAATTAAAAGGGTAAATCATCGTCGTCAATGCCTTCTTCAATAGGATAGAACCCGTCTGATGCATCAGGTGCGCTTTTTGGTGCTGCCTGCTGATGTGGCTGTGAATACGGCATATCATTTGGCTGCGAAAATGGCTGTGAAGCCATTCTGCCTTCAAAAGAAGACTTGCTCTCAGCAAAATAATGCTCCTCTGTAACCACTTCAGTGCTCCAGCGTTTTGTTCCGTCTTTATCATCCCATGAACGAACTTGAAGCCTTCCGACTACGCTTACCATCTGTCCTTTTTTAAAGAACCTCTCTACAAACTCTCCGCTTTTACCGAATGCTACACAGTTAATAAAGTCAGCTTCCGGCTCGCCTTCCCGTCTAAAACGGCGGCTTACAGCAAGAGTATACCGTGCTACTGCTACCGGCGCTGCACCCTGAGAATATCTAACCTCTGGGTCTCTTGCAAGACGCCCCATTAATATTACTTTGTTCATAAAAACTACCTCCTAAAAATTAGGCCTCTTTACGAACGATAAGGTAACGGATTACGTTTTCCATAATACGTACACGGCTTTCAATCTCAGCTGGAGTAGTTCCTTCTGCGTCGAAATCAATGAAAGCATAGAAGCCTTCGTTTAATTTCTGGATAGGATAAGCAAGTCTTTTTTTGCCCCAGTCATCAACCTTTGTTACTGTACCTTCAAATCTTACGATAAGGTCCTGAATTTTCTGCATTTCAGCAGCTTTAGCCTCCTCGTCAAGGTCAGGTCTGAGTACAACAGCTAATTCGTATTTGTTCATCAAAATACACCTCCTTCTGGACTTATGGCCCTTGCATTAGGCAAGAGCAAGGATTCACTACGAAGCAATATTTTAACACAAATAAAACCAAATTTCAATAGACTTTTTTGTTTTTTTAATATATTATTTATTGTATAAACCCTTTAAATAAAGGCTTTTTACAAATTTAAAACGAGGTGATTTTATGAAAATAGCTGTTTTGGGAATAGGCGGCATAGGCGGAGTAGTAGGCGCAAGCTTAGCTGCAAAATTTAACGACATAAACCTTATTGCCCGTGGCGAAACTTTAAATAATATACGCCAAAACGGACTTACACTTAAAAGTGATAAATTAGGCACATTTACAGTAAAGCCTGCCATTGTTACAGATAACGCAGACGAAATAGGCGTTGTTGACGCTTTAATAATAGCTACCAAAAGCTATGGTCTTGAGGCTGCCTGCCGTCAGTGCGAAAATATAATAGGCCCTGAAACCATTGTTCTGCCACTTCTTAACGGTGTATGCGTGTCAGATGATGTTAAAGAAGTTATAGGCAACAAAGGCGAAATTGCCGATGGCTGTATTTATGCTTTTTCAAACATTATATCTCCGGGAGTTATTGCCCACATAGGCGAGCTTTGCCATATAGATATAGGCTTTAAAGACGGACGGGTAAACAACAAAGCCATTGAGCTTTCAAACATGCTTAATACCGCCGGAATAGAAACAGTATACTCCACTAATGTTATGGTTCCCGTTTGGGAAAAATATATTATGATGTGCGGCAATAGCTGTGTATTTTCTTATTTTGAATGTCCTGCCGGTGAGGTTCATAAAGACCCAGAAAAAATGAAATACATAAAAGACGTATATACCGAATTATGCTCTTTAGCTGATGCAAACGGAGTTAAAGTTTCAGACATCTTAGTTGAAAAATACATGGAAACATTCAGCCGCCTTCCTGAAGGCGCCATAACTTCACTTTACCGTGATATTACAGATAAAAAGCCCAATACAGAATTTGACGCCATAATAGGCAAAGCCTACACTATGGCGCATAAATTAGGTGTAAAAACACCATGCATAGATAAAGTATATACAAAATATAAACCATAAGTAATTAATAGTTTTAATCATGCTAAAAACGGAAGTTATATAGGTTTTAAACCCTACATATAGTTTTTAGATATAAAAACAGCCGTCAATTAATGACGGCTGTTTGCTGCTTAATCATTTGTTAATTTATTGCGTTTTCTTTCAAAATAGCTCTTTGTTTCTTTAACTATTACACCATTAAGGAAAAGCAGAGCCACAAGGTTAGGGAACGCCATAAGGC
>CALWEX010000093.1 GCA_944377425.1 uncultured Clostridia bacterium | reverse complement strand
CTAATGTATGTTGAGCTTATTTTGTATAAGTATCCAGTTTCGTCGTAATCATCGTCATCGTCGTCTGTTGTCATATAAATTTTTGTAACTTCATCGTCACTGTTTAATATAAGACCTATCTTAAAGTCTTTTTCGGCTTTGTCGTCGAAATAGTCAAAGTCGCGCTCTTTGCCATCTACATAGAATGTAACATCATCACTGTCTTTATTTTTGAAATCGTACTCATCATAGCTGCTTGAGCCTTTCTTTGATGTAATTCTGATGTATTCTTCGGATAATTTATAGAAATATCCTTCCTCATCATAATCACTGTCGTCTTCATCAATAAGGTATACTTTAGTTACCTCATCATCGCCGTTTGTTATAAGGCCTATCTTAGAGTCATCATCAACCTCATCGTAAAAGTCGTCATAGTCTTTTTCTTTTGAGCCTATGTAGAATGTTACATCATCTCTATCATCGTTTTTAAAGTCATAGTCTTTTGTTGTTGAACTGCTTTTGCTCTTTTTAAGGCTTATATAAGAAGTAGTTATTTTATTGAAATATCCTGTGTAATCATAGTCATCATCATCAGTATCTCCATCGCCTTCAGTAGCGTCTATTTTAGTTACATCACCATTGCTGTCCAAATATAATGTAACATCATCGCCGCTTGATATTTTATCTTTAAATTCATCATATTCCAGCGACTCATCTTCATAATAAAATCTTACATATTCATCGTCATATAAATCGTAGTCTTTCTTAGTTCCGTCTACTTTTATTGTTATGTATGTTTTGTTCATACTTGAATATGTACCTTTTACAGTTGTTTCTTTTTCTGTTGTTTCCTCACTATTTGCAGGCTGTGTTACAACAACGCTCTTAATATTCTGACCGTTATATGAAACAAGTACTTTGTCGCCTACTGCAACATCTGAAAGTGTTATAACTTTTGAACCACTTAAGCATGAAAGATATGTTGCACCGGAAAAACTCATTGTAGATGAGCCAGTATCAACAGTAAGAACTATGTTGCCGCCTACATTCTGTGTTGATTTAACAGTACCTGTAACAGAACTTGTCTGTGTTGAAGAACCGCCATTGCCTTTTGATTTAATTAAATCGTTTGTTTTTGATACAATTACAGCCATTTCTGCTCGGTTTATATAGTTTTTAGGATTAAAATTGCCGTTATCATCGCCAGTTATAATTCCTAAACGGTTAAGTAAATCAACATATGGCACAGCTATAGAAGCTACACTTGAAGCGTCTTTAAAGCTGAGGGTAGCATTATTGTTTACTGTTTCAAAATCCTTAAGCGCCCTGCCCATCATAATAGCTACATCCTGTCTTGTGGCATTTACACTGGCACCTGATGAATTAATAAATCCTGGTATATCTGAAATAGTTACTATTCCGTTTTCAAGTCCATAAGCAACACATTCATAAGCCCATGATGGTATTTTATATCCGCTCATAACGGTTGTATATTTAGTTACAACAGAACTGTCTACAGCTTTTCCTGTATAGCTTTTCATAAGGCTGTATACAAGCTGCATAGTTTCGCAGTAGCTTACTTTATCTCTTGCTCTAAATACCTTTTGGCCTTGAGCATTATAATCTCCTACCATAAGTCCGGCATCGGCCACGGCGTTTATGTAAGTTTTAGCGCCATCCCAAGGAACATCGTTTATATCCGCGAAGTTTGCGGCCATTGCCTGTGGTGCTATACTCCCCGTAATTAAAGCAGCTGTCATAAAAGCAGTTAACAACCTTTTATACTTCATTATCCATCTTCCTCCTTTGTAGGCATGTATAATACAAACTATAACATATAACAGAAAAACTTATTCATGCCTATGATATTGATATTATACAATAAACAACTGTTAAATACTTAAATAAAAATGAATTTTTATATAAAATTAAGCAAATTGTAATCTGTTTGTTACATAACATATATTTTAACAGACCATTTATTAATTATATACGAAATAAAAAGATACAAGTTCCCGTATTTTATAAAAAAACGGAAAACATTTTTTGTTTTCCGTTAAATATGGTTATATATTATCTATTCTGCTTATATCAGCCTCAAAATAAAACACGCTGCCTTTTCCTTTATCAGATATTACGCCATAATTAAAACCATGGAGCTCTAAAATATTTTTTACTATTGAAAGGCCAAGCCCCGTACCTGATATTGGTCTTTTATGAGTTTTATCTACTTTATAATATCTATCCCATATAAATTTAATATCTTTTTGCTCTATGCCATCGCCAGTATCTTCTATTTCAATTCTAACTTTATTGTCTTTTAGTATCTGACGCACTGTTATTTTTTTATCCTCACCAGTATAATTAATGGCATTATTTAAAAGGTTATATACCACCTGTGACATTTTAATGGCATCAGCTTTTATATAC
This sequence comes from uncultured Clostridia bacterium, assembly GCA_944377425.1. Lineage (GTDB taxonomy): Bacteria > Bacillota > Clostridia > Lachnospirales > Anaerotignaceae > Neoanaerotignum_A. The sequence goes on along the minus strand of CALWEX010000093.1, from coordinate 8,592 downwards.
ACGTTTTTATCGCTTTCAAACTCTATTTTATATCCTTCAAGCTCTTTAAGCCTTCTATAGCGGTTAAGAACGCTGTTTACTGTATCAGTAATAGAAAATTCTGTTTCGTTAATCGTCATAACTCCGCTTTGAAGCTTTGAAATATCCAGTATATCAGTTACTAAGTTAGAAAGCCTGTTTGTTTCATCTATTATTATTTGCAGATTATCGCTGTTGTTTTCTCCTGGTATATCCTTCATAAGCTCAGCATAGCCCCTAATCATTGTAAGGGGTGTTCTTAAATCGTGGGATATATTAGCCATTAAATCACGCCTTAAGTTTTCTGTTTTATTAAGCTCTGAAGCCGCAAAAGTAAGTGTATCATTAAGTTCACGTATCTCCCTGTAGCCGCTGGAATCAAACTTAACATCATAGTTTCCGCCTGCTAAAGACATAGCCATTTTATTAGTATTCATAATAGGCCGAGAAATTTTTCTATATATAAGCACAGCCAAAAGTATTGATACCACAAGCATTACAGCGCATACATACATAGTTTCCACGTTTAAAATCTCACGTGTTGCAAAAAGCGGTGTAAGAGCTGTACTTAAAACTATAACCACATCTTCTCCATTCATTTGGGCGGCTTGGCTTAATATTAAAACATCCTGTACATCTCGGCGCATATCTGGATTTTCGTCTATCCGCTCTGAATCAGTAAAACTAAATGCTCCCTTTTCTCCAGAAACATTGTTTTCTATAACATCCTTATCAAATACTGGTTCTTTATTGCCTTCAGGATTTTTCTGTTCTTTGTGCTGGCCATAAAAATTCATTGTTTCAAAATAAATTTTAGTGCCTTCTTCCATTGTTTCTTCAAAAAGCTTCTGCCTGTCGCTTATGCTCATGTCATGAATAACACCAAAAGGCATAGCCGCAACATACCACTTTTCACTGCCGTCTTTTTCAAAAATCTCTATGCACATTCCGCCTTCTCGCGCAGCATTTTTAAGTATTATATCTGTTTCTTCACTATCCAGCTGGCTCGTTATGCTTTTTGCTGCACTTTTAAGCTCGTTTACTTTTATGTTCCTATAAAAATTATCAAGAAAGAACATATGAAAAGCCGACATAAGTATAAATTCCACGGCGACAAAAAGCGTCATGTATAAAATAAGTTTCCATTTAATGCTTATTTTTTCAGCCTTCAAACCTGTATCCAACTCCTCTTAAAGTAACTATCCTGTCGCTGTATTTACCAAGGCTTTTGCGAAGTATTTTAATATGTGTATCAAGCGTTCTGTCGCCGCCGTAAAAGTCATATCCCCATACATCAGTAATTATTTTTTCACGGCTTAATGCTATGTTTTTATTTTTTACCATATAAAAGAAAAGCTCGTATTCTTTAGGAGACATGCTTATTCTTTCGCCGTCTATGTATACAATTCTGCCTGTAAAATCAACTTTAATACCGTTTGAGTCATATATATCGTGTTTTTCTTCTTTGTCTTCAACACCAGCTCTCTTAAGAATAGCCGAAACACGCATCATAAGTTCTCTTGGAGAAAACGGCTTTACCACATAGTCATCAACACCTGTTTCAAAACCATGTATGCGGTCGTACTCCTCACCACGGGCAGAAAGCATTATAACCGGAGTATTTTTAAACTTGCGTATCTCGCGGCAGGCCGAAAAACCGTCCAGCTCTGGCATCATAATATCCATTATAATTATATCGTAGTCATTTTTACGACACAACTCAACAGCCTCTATGCCGTTTGACGCCTCCTGAACCTCATAGCCTTCAAATTTGGCATACTTAAATATTATCTGTCTTATGTTCTCCTCATCATCAACAACAAGTATTTTTCGCAAACAGCCCACCTCCGTTAATATTGGTAATTATATATTTCTTTTGTGATGGCAGTATGAAAATTATCAAACAGTTTAATGACATCTGACAATTTTTCAGCAAAAAAATAATTTTTGGCCAAATATAAATTATATTTAATACCTTTAATTTATTATTTTATCATATTTTTACTGCTGTACTTTCATTTCAACTAAAGAGTATAAAAAAGACGCCAATATATTTGACGTCTTTTTTAAAGTATTTTATTTTCCGCATGCTACGCTTTCTTTATTGAAAATTTCTGAATGGCATATTGTTTTGCATATACACTTATTTTTTAAAACTGCCATATATTTTTTAGTCATTTTAACTGGATAATATGACTCTTTAGCTTTTCTTAAGCCCTCAAGGCCCATATCTTCCTCACGGTTAATAAAAAGCATATCTTTATAGTTTTCAGTAGCAAAAAGCTGATTAATAGCTGGGTAAAGTCCGTCTATTCCGTCAACAGCTTTTTCAATATGGATATGACCCATATAATCATTTACAAATCCGCCCACAGTAAAGGCTTTCATCTGTCCATCTATAAATATTGCGCCGCCTTTTAAGTTAAGCTTACTAAGGTTTTGAAGCGCTCTTACAACGGACTCTCTTTCGTCATACTGGTCTATATCCTTGCCCAAATGCTCACTATGCCATTTATCATAAACTTCCATACAAATGTCAAAATCGTCTTCTGTTATGGCTCTGTACTGAAAATTTGGATAGTTAAGCTTAAGCCTATTTATAAAGTTACGTTTGCTGTGGTATTTTTTGCCTTTAAGTGTTATAAGGTCCTCTGCGTTATACACATAGTCCCACGCCTCTCTGTGCTCTGTAAGTTCAAACTCATGGCAGTACTTTTCAAACATCTCTTTAAAAGGTTCGCATACTGAGTAAAATATAGCCGGATGGCCCTTTGACTCAAAATACTCTTTTGCCTTTATTACAGCTGCATGATAGTCTACACTGCTGTCAATAGGTATAGGCGGCATTATTAAAGAAGGCTCATGGGGATACCTTAACTTAATGTAAAGACAGCCGCAATCTTCCGCTATCTGCACAAATGAATGAGCACCCCATATATATAAATGTTCAAATGTCATTTCGGCGTTTTCTATACACCAGTTTTTTTTGTACTTATCAAATAACTTACCGTCATCAATATTTATGTCTCTGAATTGAAGCTGCATAAAAACTTCCTTTCTTTTACTGTCTAATCTTTTACATACAATATAAACGAAATTTTAAAATTAATATTCGTCAACTATATGGCAGTTTAATTTAGGAAACAGTTTATTAAGCTCATCAGCGGATTTTGGGTTTAAAACTTTAGCTTCGCCATTTTTTATAATATCATCAAGCGCTCTATAGCCCATTATCCACTGGGCAAAATACTGTATTTCCATTGAAATGTCCGGCTGTTTATCTGTTCTCTCACCAGAAAAATTAAACACACCATTATTTTTTTCAACTGCTGCGTCTTTAATCTCAATTACATAATCCAAATTTTGGCCAACTGCCTTTAAAAGCGATGGCGCGTTTGCTACGCCGCATACATTGCGCGGCTTTACTGTTTTAATTCCACCATTATACTCCGATTTTGTTTTAGGTGGAAGTTTAACTTTAACTTTTCTGCCTTTTCCCACATTAAAAAGGAAATTTACTATTTTTTGTTCTGATAATTCGTCTAAAGATATAATTTCCTCACCGCTTATGCCGTTTTCATCGTCAAAATATACAGCATACGCCGTTACATTGTTATCATTAATAACACAGGCACACTTAGCATTGCATGAAAGATAGTCACTTATTTTTAACTTAAAATCAGCAAAAGACCTTAAAACTATACCAGAATATTTTTGGCTGGCCAAAGAATAGCACTTTAAAAGCGGGCTTATGTTTGTTTTTAAATCAAATTCGGCTATATCTTCACTTACAGAAGCGCCCTGCGAGCTTTCCGTTTCTATAAAAGCCGTATCACTTACAGGATAATGTCCTACATAAAAATATGTTCTTAAAACAGCCGGAGTGTGCGCACAAAGCACAACACCCATATCACCTATCATATTCATATAGTATGTATACAATTCCTTCATGTATCCGCGTCTTTTATAGTCCGGGTGGGTACATGCACCTACCATTATAGTTGAAGGTATAGCAACACCACGTACATTTAAGAATATAGGCATTGACTGTACTTCAGAAGAAATATCACCGTTTTCTTCTTCTATAAGGGCACAGTAATCCGGTACAAAACGTGTGTCAAAAAACCAGTCACTAAAAGTCTTGCTGTCTCCAAAGCTTATATCCCATAATTTTCTGAAATTATTTTTGTCTGATACAACAGCCGGTCTTAATTTTTTCATTTTATTATACATCTCCCGCAATATACAAATTAACCAACTCTGCCTTCTGCCGCCGATTCTGATTTTTCAAACTCTTTAACAGCGTCTTTAATATGTTTTAGTGAAAGAGTCAAAAGTCTTTCTTTTTCGGCAGTACCTACAGGCGAAAATATGTCCATATCCTCATCAGCCCACTGTATAAAGTCCACTGCGGCTGCGCACATTGTCTGTTCTAAAAGCCTTCTGGCATCACGGCCGTTGCCGAAGTTAGGATTATTTACACGTTTTTCAAAAAACGGTCTTAAAACATCTCTCCAGCCCTCTTCTAAACCAAAATCTGAATTTTTAGCCAAAAGCTCAAATATATCAAGCATTTCGTTGGTATTATAAGACGAAAAATTAACAGTAAATGTTATTCTGCTGGCAATACCCGGATTTTCATTGAAAAATCTTTTCATTTTATTATTTTTCTCGTCTATATCTCCACCATAGCCAGCAAATATAATAAGCTTATCATCGCTGTGTTCTTCAACCTCTGTGCAGAGCTGAGCAAGAGCCTCCTGGGAAAAGTTGTCTGTTTTATCTGAATCGTTATAATTTACCAGTGAATAAGCCTCATCTATAATTATAATGTCATTTTTAACAAAAAGCTCATGTACTTTTTCTGCTGTTTGGCCTACATATTTAGCTTTAAGCTGTGAACCTGTTACATAAGCCATTGTTGTACCGTTTAAAACCTGCATTTCTTTAAGCATACTTGCAAAATAAACAGAAGCCGTTGTTTTAGCTGTTCCCGGCGGGCCTACAAAAGCAAAAACTTTGTGCATAGGCACTTTCATTAAGTTGTAAGCCTCACGTCTTTTGCTGTACTGAAATACAGCACCAAGGCGGCAAAGAGCTTTTTTCATATCCTCCTGGCCCAGTATAACATTGCAGAGCCTTTTGTAAGCGTCTGTCTTTTCCGGATTAATAAGCATATTTTTAATTTTTCCAGCTTCTATAAGATACCTGCCGTAAACAAGATACTCTTTAAGAAATTTATATTCCCCTGCATCCATATTTATGGAATACATATTAAGAGGATTGCCCATATCCACACTTTTAACAAGGGACAAATAGCTGTGTTTCTTATTTTTAAAAAGTGCGTCAAAATCCGCACCTGTTTTATGCTCTATCATGCTGTTTCCCTGATTTTGGGAAAAATATATAGAATAAATTTTTTCAACATATTTATCGGCTGTTTCATAAGAACAGTCTGTGGCAAATATGGCATTTTCATACGCACGTCTTTCTATATTCTCAATCTCTATTTCATTCATAAAATCACCCGCTAATATTTGAATATTTAATAATTATTATCAGTTGATATTCTTTATAATATACTCTAATACAAAAATAATCAAGGTATTTTTAAAATATAATAAGGAACGATATTTATACCGTTCCTCTATTTATTGTCTTTTCCGTATTTAATTTCAACTACATCTATATTCTTTTTTCTGGCATAATCTATGGTATATCCTGTTCCGCCGCCTTCTTTTCCGTCTGTTATGGCTATAATTTTTTGACATTGGTCAACCATACAGCGATTGCGTTTATGATAGCAGCCTTTAAAATAATTGTCTGAACAAATTATTTTTCTATTACACTTATCCAAAAGAGAAGATATGCTTTTTGAATTTATTCTTTGAGCATAAGGAAGATATGCTTCAAGCTGTATATTCTCGTTTTTAGAGCGCAGATTGATAACGGTTTGAGCTGCCATTAAGTCAGCTCCTGAAGCAAAGCCGGATAAAAAGCATGTATAGCCTTCATTTACGGCTTTTAATACTTCCTTTTCCAGCTCGTGGCATATTAATTCAAAATACTCACTTGGTATGTTTCTTCTCCCGGTAAAACAGCATTTTTTAGTATCCATAGGCAACCGTCCGCTCATACAAAATATAACACTATTTATGGTTTTTAGGAATTATATCACAAAATACAAAAAGATAATAGCGAACACCGCAAATTATTAAAACAAGTTACATTAATAAAAAAGATAACTCTATACTTGCTTTACACATTACAAAAGTAATAAATTGTATACAATTACATAAAAATCAATACTAATATTAAAAACATCACAATACATAGTTAATAAAATTTGTCAATTTAAAGAATTTTTATATCATAAAATTATGCATACTGCGCAATAACTTTAAGTTTTTAAATTTTGTTGTTAATAATTGCAGATATAATATCTTTTTCAAAATCAGCTTTTTATAAGTTTTGACATATACCCAAATTATCTGTTGCCAACAAATTTTGTCGTTTTATGACTAATGATACACATGTAGACGATTAATCATAAACATGACAGTTTGACATGATAACCAGTATAAATTGGATATTTACATATAAATTTTATCAATTATAATCTAATTATAAATGTTTTGACTGAATTTTAGTTTGTTTATGAAAATATTTTAATACCCTATCCTTACAATAGATAATAAAGATAATTAATACATGGTTCAAGGGATTTAGCCATGTATATATAAAAATATAGATATCGATGTTCAGTAGAACAGCTATTGCATGTTACATATTTTCTGTAATTGTGCAATAAACCGGAGTACCGGCATATAATTAAAGTAACAGGTGTGTCTTTTTGTTTTGTATAGCTAGTAACATGCTACATATAATATTAATTTTTTAGTTGTTATTGCATGTTACACATAATACACAATCTTTCTTAGTTGAATTTATTCCAAACATACGCGAACATGTTTGGTTTAAATAAGGAATAATAATATTTAAGAAAAATATTAAAGAAAGAAGGGTAAAAGTTTATGAGCATTAATTATTTATTACTTGGCGCCGTTATTGCGTATATTGCGGTTGTTGTTATTGTCGGCGCAGTTTCATCCAAAAGACACCCTGCTAAAGACACCAAGGATATGTTAATTGCCGGCGGACAGCTCGGCCCTCTGGTACTGGGTGGTACAATGGCTGCTACATGGGTAGGCGGCGGTACTATCACAGGCGGTTCTCTTGCCGTTGGTGCAAACTACGGCTGGTGGCCGGCTATACTGTATATCTCTTTCCAGAGTTTTGCTCCGTTATTCCTTTATGTAGTTGCTAAAAAGGTTAACCGTCGTGGTTCAATTACAGTAAGTAATGTATTTGATGACCGTTACGGTTCATTTGCAAGAAACTATTCAGCTATAGTTATAGTTATTGCTTATGTTGGTACATGTGCATACCAGTTTAAAGCTTTTGGAAATGCTATTTACGTTTGCACAGGTCTTAGTGTAGATGTTGCTACAATAGTAGGTATTATAATTATTGTTGCTATAGCTATGATGGGTGGTATGCGAAGCGTTGCTCTTACAGACGCCATGTCAGCTATATTCATTGTATTCTGTATGATAGCCGCACTTGTTGCTGTATTTGTAGGCAACGGTGGTATTGCAGGTGTACTTGAGCGTACAGCAGAAGGCACAACAGCATTCCCATTTGGAAATTATGGCGCTCTTGGCTGGGCAGCTCTTACATTCGGCGGTACAATGAACATTATCGGTGACCAGAACTTTATTCAGAGAATGGCTTCTGGTAAAGATAATAAATCACTTAAATACGCTATTTACATTTTCGTAGCAATCATATTCGCCGTTATGTTCTGCTCATCAACACTTGGCTTTGCACTTCGTACAGTATTCCCAGATGTTACAAGCGACCTCTTATTCTTTACATACGCAGGAGTTGCAAATCCAATTATCGGTTGCCTTATGCTTGGCTGTGGTGCTGCTCTCATACTTACAACAGGTAACTCTTACCTTCTTTCAGCTACAACAAGCGGTGTTATGGATATCTGGTGCAGATTCTTCGATAAAAACGCTACAGAAACAAGAAAAGTTTGGTATATCCGTGTTTGCCTTGTATTATTCGCTGTTATAGCTTATGTAATGGGTAAATATTTCCCAGACGTACTTGCAGTTCAGAATTACGTATACGCTCTTTATTCATCAGCTATTACACCTGCTCTTTTCGCAGCTCTTCTTTGGAAGAAAGTTACAGTACAGGGTGCTTTATGCTCAATCATTTCAGGTTCAGTTATAACTCTTTTAAACGAGTTCACTGGAACACCTATTTACGATATACCAAGTGCTATATTTGCAATACCTGTATCTGTTCTTCTTCTTTACTTTGTATCTAAAGCTACATACAAAGGACCTACAGAAAGAGATAAGAAGTTCTTTGCAGAACAGGGTGATACAGTTTAATTATAATTTTTAAGGCGGCGGGAGCAATCCCGCCCCTGTAAAAAACAACTGCTGTTTTCAATAAGTTCGCGTTGAAAACTGCTATATTTAAAAAAGTCTAATGCTA
>CALWEX010000092.1 GCA_944377425.1 uncultured Clostridia bacterium | reverse complement strand
TGGGCAAAAAACGCGTCTTTTGCTGTAAATACAAATGCAAATAAAACTACATTAAAGCAGTAAAAGCATTTTCTAAACATCGAAATGCATAATGCCGTTTTAGTGCGGCCAAGGGCTGTAAGCCCGTCTACAAGGACGTATTCAAAGCTTAAAGGTATAATTCCAAGCGTAAATACCTTTATTCCCCAAACAGAAAGGTCTATATGCTCCTTGGAAGATGTAAATATCTGAACAAAGTACTGCGGCACAGTGCGTGATATAATAAACATTATAACCGTAAATGCTAAACATAAAAGAAGTATGTCTTTTTCTGCTCGGCGTATTCTTCCGCTTTGAGCCGCACCGTAATTATAACTTATAATAGCCTGTGTTCCGCCGCTTATACCAATCATAGGCCCAGTAATAAGCATAAAATAGCTTTGAATAATGGTTACGCATGTTATAAGGGTATCACCTTGAGCTCCGCCGGCCTTTTGCAAAACAGCATTCATAACTATAATTATAACACTGTCAGTAGCCAGTATTAAAAACGGCGAAAGCCCTACAGACATTATTTTAAGGCACATTTTAAAGTCATATCCGCCAAATGTAATTTTAACCGGCGGTCTTTTGCCAAACAAAAACGAGGCCGCAAAAGCGCAGGAAAAGAACTGGCTTAAAACCGTAGCCACAGCCGCTCCTGCAACACCCATATCAAACAGGAATATAAAAATAGGGTCTAATATAATGTTTGACACAGCGCCTATTACAACAGAAGTCATACCTACTGTAGAAAATCCCTGACAGTTTATAAAATAATTAAGGCCCATTGCCATAAGGGCAAAAAATGTACCTGCTGTATATATACTTAAATATGTATTGGCGTAAGCAAATGTAGTTTCACTGGCGCCAAACCACATAAGAAGCTTGTTTTTAATTAAAAGGAAAACAATAGTAAGCACAACTGAAAAAACAGTAAGCATAAGAAAACTGTTTGCCAATAGCTTATATGCCATTTTTTTGTTATTCTCGCCTAAGCGCATAGCCATGAGTATTGAGCCACCAAGGCCTATTAGTGTACCAAAAGAGCTTAAAAGAGTTACTATAGGCCCGCATACACCTACACCGGCTAAAGCCAAGTCACCTACGTCTTTTATGTTACCTATATACATTCTGTCTATAATACTGTAGAGCACATTTACAAACTGTGCTATCATTGATGGCACCGCAAGGCGCAGAACCAAAGGCCCTATAGGGTCCCGGCCCAAATCATTTTCCCTTCTCATACTTATTTCCTCCCCCAATAATTCACTCCAGAACATTATAACAAAAGGCCGTTTTTTTCAATACAGATAGTATTAATTATTCAATAAAAATTAAAGTTAATTTAATAATTACATATGACATGTTTAGATGGCATATTGCAATGCCGTATTTTTTGCGGGTATAATAAAATATAACGCAATTTAGCGTTTATTATTTCTTGCCGAATATAAATTAACTTTGGCTTTATGCCTAAGAGAAAGGAGAATACCCAATTTTCTGAAAAATGAAAATTGCGGTTTAAAAGCTTATATGAAAAGAATATATACCATAGGCGAAACAGCCAAACTTTTGGGTATTTCAACCCAAACACTGCGGTATTATGACAAAATAGGCCTTCTTTCGCCAAACCACACAGATGAGAATACCGGGTACAGGTATTATCACTATAATCAGTTCCACTACATAGACCGTATTAAATACCTGCAATCACTGGGCATGTGCCTTGACGACATAGCCAGTGTAATTCACAGCGGCAGTGTAGACCAGCTTTTGCCATACCTGAAAAACAAAAAGAAAGAGCTGAAAAAAGAGCTAAAGGAAACAAAAGATAAAATTAAAGATATAGACTGGTACATAAATTATTTTACATACCTTAACCAAGGTGAAAATCTTAATTATTTTTATAAACTGCAAATAGATACCAGATATATACTTACAGTACCGTGCATATACAAAGAGCCTCTTGCTAATATGGAAATACGCCTTGCCGAAACCAAAAGCCGAAGTGAATATGCCAATATGAGGTTTCGCCGACAGTACGGGTACAAAGTTAATTTTAACTCAATGCTTAAAGGAGAGTTTTATCCTACAGAATATTTTATATATTTCAGGCAGAAACCTGAATTGGACAAAAAGCTTTTTTCTATAATACCTGCCGGAGAATACTTATGTTTTCAGACTCAGGCTCTTGAGGAAAACTGGGATATTAATATTTTATCCGAATACTTTAAAAACAAGCCTAAACCTAAACTGGTGCTTGCTCTTGAGTTTGAAGATAATTTAGTTGATTACTCCAAAGCTCAGTACGAAATACAAATACTTATTTAGCTAAAATACACATTGACCTTATTCTAACTATAAGAATTAACATCAAATTGTAATTAATTGTTATTTTTATAACATTATGGGAGGCGATGTTATTTTGCTTAGTGAAAACACAGAAATACTTTATATGGGCACGGAACAAAAACCAAATGCCCTAAATCCTGAAACGCCGCCTATTTATCCAGCGTCGGCATATATAATAGACGACACACAGGATTATGAGTTTGCCAATAACGGCGGCAAATACTTTTATAACCGTACGGCAAACCCAAACAGGGACGGCCTTGGGGAGGCTATATCCTATCTTGAAAACGGTCAAAGCACTCTTATCTGCTCCTCAGGCATGGCGGCAATAAGTACAACTCTTTTTTCTCTTTTAAAAAGCGGCGACCACGCTATATTCAGCAAGGACATATACGGCGAAACAATAGAGCTTATATCAATGCTTAGAAATTTCGGCATAGATATAACAACCGCCGATTTTACAGACATAAATGCTTTAAAGACTTTATTTAAAGCAAACACAAAGCTTGTGTATACCGAAATTATAGCAAACCCGCTTACTCAAGTAGTGGATATTGAAAAAATTTCGTCTTTAGCTCACCAACACAACTGTTTAACTGTAGTTGACAGCACATTTACAACACCTTTTGTTATTAAGCCAATAAATTTTGGGGCTGATATAGTAATTCATAGCCTTACTAAATTCTTTGGCGGCCACAGCGATGTTACAGGCGGCTCCATTACATCATCTAAAGAAATTATAAATAAAATAAAACATTCATATCTTCTTTTAGGTGCCGTTCTTGACGCTAACTCATCATGGCTTATACAAAGAAGCGTTAAAACCCTTGACTTACGAATGAAAGCTCAGCTTAATAATGCCTGCTTGCTTGCTAAAGCGCTTAAAAACATTCCTTCTGTTAAAGAAGTATATTTCCCAGGCTTGGAGGAACACCCTCAGCATAAATTAGCCAAAAAGATATTCTCCAATGGCTACGGAACAATGATAAGCTTTAGAGTTGAGGATAACCGTGATAAAGTTGACCGCTTTATGCATTCTCTTAAAACGGTTAAATACTTAGGCACTCTTGGGGGAATACGCACCACAATAGCGCACCCTGTATCTGCATTCAGGGGCGAATTTACAAATGAGGAATTATACAATATGGGGCTTACAGAAGGACTTATAAGAATATCTACAGGGGCTGAGGACATAAATGATTTAATAGCCGATTTTACACAGGCTTTAGAGGTTTTCGGTTAAACTAACGGTGGGATAATACTTATGTTTAAAAACGCAAATAAAACTCTTATAGCAATAGCCATAATTGTACTGGTTGCTGTTATTATACCTATAATACTTATACCTAACACCGTTATAACGGTTATAAACACTATTTATAATTTTATAACATCAGATATGGCATGGTTCTTCCTGCTTATAGGTGTTACATACGCAATTATAACTATACTGTTTTTAACAACTAAATGGGGCGATATAAAACTTGGCGGCAGAAGCGCAAAACCTCATTACAAAACATTTACATGGATTACAATGAATCTTTGTTCCGCACTTGCAGCCGGTATACTTATATTCGGTATGTGTGAATGGATGTATTACGTTAACGGAACACCTTTTAATATTGAACCAGGCTCTATTGAGGCTTACGAGTATGCATCGGCTTATGGTATGTTCCACTGGGGATTTTCTGCTTGGGCATTTTATCTTATACCTGGTGTAGCCATTGGATACCTTTACTGGAACAAGAAAATAGGCGATTTAAGAATATCTGCTCTCTGCTCTAACGTAGTAGGCGGAAATACCGCTTGGCAGAAAGTATTAAGAATTGTAATAGACGCTATAATAGTTTTCTGCTACTTTATGGCTATTATGACAACAGTAGGTATAGGCACACCTGTTTTAGGCGAGCTTGCAAGCTCAATACTTGGTATACCTAACACATTTGGCCTTAAAATAGGCGTTATACTTGTATTCTGCCTTTTCTTTACACTTTCAACATCAAAATCCATTGCCAAAGGCATGGGCAAAATAAGCGATTTTAACGTAATACTGGCTATAGTATTTTTTGCCTTCGTTCTTGTAGTAGGCGACACAAGCTTTATACTTAACAACATTGTTATGGCTATAGGCACAAATATCCGTGAGTTTGTAAGAATGAGCTTTAATACAGACGCCATAGCACAAACAGGCTTTATACAGAGCTGGACTATATTCTACTGGGCATGGTATGTTGCTATATCTTTTATGTGTGGTATTTGGATTGCAAGAACATCTTACGGCAGAACATTTAAGGAAATAGCTATTGCAAACTGCTTCTGGGCACCTTTAGCCTGCTGGATAACATTTGGTATACTTGGCAATTACGGCATGGGACAGGAACTTTTCCACGGCCTTAATCTTTCAGGTGTTATTAATGATATAGGCAACAACGGCGTTACTCTTATGGTACTTGAAACAATGCCTTTCCCTAAATTAGCTATTATAGTATTTATGGTTCTTATATTCTTTAACCTTGCTACAACGGCTACAGGCAACGGCACAGCTCTTAGTATGTATACATCAATAGGCTTAAAGCCTGATGAAGAACCAAACCCATTATATAAAACTTTCTGGTGTGTGCTTTTCCTTATAATACCTGTGGGCATACTTATATTAGAGCATAATGTGGAAGGTCTTAACGTACTTAACACAATACAGTCACTTATTACAATTTCCGCCCTTCCGGTTCTTATAGCCCTTGTTGTACTTTTCTGGGCATTTATAAAAGCTATTAAAAAAGATATACAAAGCGGCGAAATAGTAAATGCTGTTGAGGAAAACAAAGCTTATAACTGGACAAAAGGAAAGGACGTGGAATAAATGAATATAAAAGAAAACGCTATTGAGTACACAGCAGCTCTTTCCAAAATAAATTCATTTAATATAGAAGGCAAAAGAGAAGCCTTAAAATATGCTCAAAACATTCTTTCACAAAATACCAATGCCGAAATTACAATGTATGACTTTGACACTGACGCGCCTTTTTTAATAGCATCAGTTAAAGGCTCTGACTCAGATTTTAAACTTCTTTTAGAAGGACATCTTGACGTTGTTTCACCTGAAGGCATGGAAAATCCATTTAGTGCTGAAATAAAAGACGGCATTATGTACGGCCGAGGTGTTGCCGACATGAAAGGCGGCTGCGGCGCTATAATTTCAGCTTTTATAGCAGCCGCAAACGACAGCGGACTTAAGGGCCAGTTATATCTTATGCTTTCAACTGACGAGGAATATGCCGGAGAAGAAATAAAAACAGCTCTTTCCAAAGAATACCTGCCTAAAGTAGACTTTGCTATGATATCTGAGCCAACTAATTTACAAATCCATACAGCACATAAAGGCGAGGCATGGATGGAAGTTGAGTTTTTTGGCAAAAGCGCTCACTCCAGCATACCTCACTTAGGCAAAAACGCTATATACATGGCCGCCGAATTTATAATTGAGGTTAAAAAGCTTATAGCCACTTACAAAGACAAAGCTCACCCTATATATGGTGAGCCTGCAATGAGCGTAGGCGTTATAGAAGGCGGTTCAACACCTAATGTAGTGCCTCCATACGCCAAAGTAACAATAGACAAAAGATACCTTCCTGGCGGCAGTGCAGAAGAATTTCAGGAAGAAATAGACACAATTATTAATAAATTAAGTGCCAATGACCCAGATTTTAAAGCCAAAGCCACTATTATAGGCAACTGGAATTCTGTTTTAACCGACAGAGAAAACAAAGACTTTTTAGCTATAAAAGGCGTTATAGACAAAGTTTTAGGCTCCGATACACCTTTAGGTGTTATGACAGGCTGGGGAGAAGGCGGATTTATAAATATGTACGGCATACCTGTTGTGTATTTCGGCCCAGGCGACTTTAAATTTGCCCATACGCCAAACGAACAGATACCATTAAGCCATATTGAAAAAGTTACAGAGGCTTATTATAATATAGTTAAAAAATTATGTTTTTAACGGAGGTATAATAAATGCGTCAGAACTTTACCGATGTATTAAATAAATTAGGCATTATGGTTATAGATGGCGCCATGGCTACAGAACTTGAGGCCATGGGCTGCGATTTAAACGATGAGCTTTGGAGCGCCAAAATATTGGCAGAAAACCCTGAGCTTATTAAAAAAGTACATATCAGCTATTTTAAAGCAGGAGCAGATTGTTCCACAAGTGCCAGCTATCAGGCAACAGTTCCAGGCTTTATTAAAAAAGGCTTTACAAAGGAGCAGGCCGAAAAACTTATTACAGATTCAGTAAAAATACTTATTTCTGCCCGTGATGAATGGTGGGAAAGCGAAGGCAAAAATTCCGGCCGTGTTCTGCCTATAGTAAGTGCCGCTGTAGGACCTTACGGTGCATTTCTTGCTGACGGTTCAGAGTACAGAGGAAACTACAATATATCAAAAGAAGAATTAAAAGCTTTCCACAAAGGCAGAATAGAATTACTTTGGAATGCCGGAAGCGATATTTTAGCTGTAGAAACAATCCCATCCCTTGATGAAGCTTTAATTATAGCCGAAATAGTAAAAGAGCTTAACGCTAAATGCTGGATTTCTTTCAGCTGCAAAAACGACACTGATATAAGCGAAGGCACAAAAATTAAAGAATGCGCCAAAGCTTTAAGCTCTTACGACTGTGTTGAGGCCATTGGCATAAACTGCACAGCTCCAGAATTTGTTCCGAGCCTTATAAAAGAAGCCAAAGCAGGCGGCACAAAGCCTGTTGTTGTATACCCTAACAGCGGTGAAATATACGACGCAGTTACAAAAACATGGCACGGCAGAGGCGATGGCAGAACATACGGCTCTATGGCCAGTGAGTGGATAGACTGCGGAGCTACAATAATAGGCGGCTGCTGCCGTACTACACCGGAGAACATAAAAGAAGTTCGTTCTGTAGTTGATAAAAAACTTAATAAATAATAACAAAACAAAAACGCTCGGTTTATTTAACCGGGCGTTTTATATTATATTTATAACTAGCAGTATTCAAAACTTAAACCTGTTTTGTCAAATAAAAATTCTTCAAATAAATCATTGCTGAAATTATTTAAAGTATTAATTGGAAAAACAGTTACATTTTCTCTATAGAATATTACGTAAAAATCCTGAGTTTTAGTTAAAAGCTTAATATCACTATATTTTATAAAATCAGCTTTATTTAAATCAATTCCATCATCTTTGAAAGCTATATCATAATTTTTTACATTTTCAAGGGATTTAACAAGTAAATGTGCTGATTTTTTCAGCCTTTTATCGTAACTTCCGCTGCATGAGAAAACAAAAAACAAGCCTATTACCATAGTAATTGAGCTTAATATAAGAGGAACTAAAAGTTCTTTAGGAGATGCTATGCTTGGTATAAACAAAAACAAGCTCATTAAAACAATTAAAAATCCCCATATTCTGTATCTTTTGATACGCCGATTTATAACTTCTTTGGAAACATGTTTTTTCCTTCTATTTAAACCGTCAACAATTTTCCATAAAGCTGCCACTTTCTTTCGTGAATTAAGCTCTGTTATCTTTTTTAAAGGCTCAACTAATTGTTCCTCAGCAGATTTAAAATTAAAAATATTAAATGACTCTGTTTTGAATATAAACTCCACAAAACACCGCCTTTTTATTTGAATTTAACAGCTGTTCCGTACATCAGTATTTCAGAAGCCCCCTGCATAACAGAAGAAGTGGCAAATCTAACATTAACAACAGCATCAGCACCTATATTGCGTGCCTCATTTATCATTCTATCCTGAGCAATTTCACGTGCCTTTTCTATCATTTCGGTATAGCCTTGTATTTCACCGCCTATAATTGTTTTAAGGCTTGCGCCTATATCATGTCCTATATTTCTTGACTGCACAGTACAACCTTTAACAATACCAATTATCTCATAATCCTTTCCCGGTATATCCGGTGTTGTTGTTATTAACATTTAAGTCACTCCTTTCGTTTTTATGATTATAACATTTTTAAGTACAATCTTGTTGAAATAAAACAACAATTAAAAATATCTTAATAACTTTTAAATACAAAAAAAGCACACAAACTATGTGTGCTTCCAAATTGCGGGAGCTGGATTTGAACCAACGACCTTCGGGTTATGAGCCCGACGAGCTACCGAACTGCTCTATCCCGCGATATTTAAAATGATAAAAAGCCGATGAACGGACTCGAACCGTTAACCTGCTGATTACAAGTCAGCTGCTCTGCCAATTGAGCCACATCGGCATTGTCTGCACCTTCAAAACTGAATAAAGAACTTTGTCATTTCATCGAGCCGCTTATTTCTTGGTCAAGCCCTCGGTCTATTAGTACCAGTCAGCTTAATACATTACTGCACTTACACCTCTGGCCTATCTACCTTGTAGTCTTCAAGGGACCTTACTTGCTTATAGCAATGGGAAATCTTGTATTG
>CALWEX010000091.1 GCA_944377425.1 uncultured Clostridia bacterium | reverse complement strand
CGGTTTATTCCAATGCCAAAATTAAAACTATAGGCCGCGAGAGAATTAAAATGGAGCTTGAAAGAAAGAACATTGTTCTTGTTACAGGCTTCCAAGGTGTAAATAAGTTTGACGATATTACAACACTGGGCAGAGGTGGCTCTGATACATCAGCAGTTGCTATAGCTGCTGTGTTAGGCGCGGATTTATGCGAAATATACACTGATGTTGATGGTGTTTATACAGCTGACCCAAGAGTTGTTAAAAATGCGAGAAAATTAGACGAAATTGGATATAACGAAATGGCAGAGCTTGCTTCATTAGGCGCTAAAGTTCTGCATACACGCTCTGTTGAGCTTGCACAGAAATACAATGTTGAACTGGTAGTCCGTTCAAGCCTTACAAGAGATAAAGGTACAGTAGTTAAGGAGGATTCTAAAGTGGAAAAAATGCTTATAAGCGGTGTTGCTTCAGATAAAAATCAGGCTATTATTACAATAAGAGGTATCGATGACCAGCCTGGCAGGGCTTTTGAAATATTCTCTATACTTGAAAAGCACAATATTTCAGTTGATATTATTGTTCAGTCAAACGGTGCTAACAATACAACAGCTATTTCATTTACTGTAGCTGCAGAGGATAAACCACAGGCTCTTGAGATTCTTACAAACAACCGTGACAAAATAAGCGCAAAAGAAGTAACATCAACAGACGGTGTTGCAAAGGTTTCTATTGTAGGCGCAGGCATGGCTACTCATCCAGGTGTTGCATCTCTTATGTTTGAGGCACTTTACGACGCTGGAGTTAATATTAAGATGATTTCCACATCAGAAATTAAAATAAGTGTTGTAGTAGAGGAGAAAGACGTTGAAAACGCTATAATCGCCATTCACGACAAATTTAATTTGGCGTCCGCTTCCATGAGAAAGAACTAAAAACAAGTAAATAAATGATATTTAAAAGCGTTTTTATGCTGTTAAAGGCATAAAAGCGCTTTTTTTTGCAGGCATTATAAATGTGTTTGGAAATATAATTTCATAGAGGAAAAGCAGGTATAGGGAGGGTTTAGCAATGGATAAAAAATTACTTAAAACAGAGTTTATTAAAAACAGCGACTTAATGCAGATAACTGTTGAAGGTGAAATTATAATTTCAGATACACAGCCGGATATAAAAGAAATAATATCCGAAAGCGTTAAGCCTGTTATAACTTTTCGTAATGTAACCGACGGAAGAATAAGTTTTAAAGGTACTCTTACATCTTGCATAGTTTACATATCAAAAGACAGCGACAACCCGGTTTCAGCTGTTTTAAATGTAACTAATTTTGAGGATATAATGAATATAGACGGCCTCGAAAAAGATGACTGTATAAACATACGGGCTTATGAAGACCACTTTGAGTTCAGAAAAATAAATGAGCGCAAAGTATCGGTTAAAGCTGTTATTACAATAGAGGTTAGGGAGTATAAAAGCTGTCAGTGTGTTTCTCTATCGCCTGATGCTTTAAACGATGGAACACAGCTGCTTATGGGTGAAAAAACAGTAAGAAATCATGTGTCCCAGGACAAGACAGATTTTGACATACACGAAACATACTCCATTCCCTCACCAAAGCATGAAGTAGAGGAAATACTGACCCAGTTTTATACATTAAGTGATATAGACACAAGAGCAATGCGTGGAGGCTATAGAATTACAGGCAACTTAAATGTGGATTTGTTATATACCACAAACGACGGCACTCTTGCTGATACAGCGCATTTTCAGGTGCCTTTCGAGCATACGGTGGATAATGATGACATAACAGAGGATATGCACGCCATAAGCCGCATTGATGTATCAAACGTTAAAGCCGGAGCCTTTGAAGATAGCAGCGGCGAAAACCGTATAATAGACATAGACGCTGTGTTTAACGAAGTGACAGACGTTTTTGAGGATGAAAAGATTACATATGTAAAAGACGCATACTGTGTAAACAGCGCTTATGAAACTGAAACAGAAAAAATAACAATGCCTGTTTTTACCGGAAGAAACAAAGCCAGATTTAATTTAAAAGGCACAGCAGGCGGCAATACAGGCGCGGATATAATGCAGGTAATAGGTGCCGAAGGAAATGTGTCTGTAGATAGTGTATACCCTCAAAGTGGAAGTGTTGCTGTTGAAGGTGTAGCGGATATTACTGTGTTGTATATCGCCCGTGATGATGCAAGGCCTGTTTATTCAATGAAGGCTTATATACCATTTCATCAGGAGATGGATATGTCCGGTGTAAGCGAAGGAGATTTAATAACAGCTGATGTACGGGTAGAAGGTGTTGCGTTTAATATTATGAACAGCAGTGAGGTTGAAGTAACAGTTAATCTTTCCTGTGATGCTGAGGCTTTAAAGCTGGACGAAGTAGAAGTTGTGTCAGATATTAAAAAAGACGAAAATGCCAGCGGCACTGTACTTCCGGCAGCTGTTATATATACAGTGCAAAACGGCGAAACACTTTGGGATATATCCAAAAAATATGGTGCTGTTAAGGAAGATATACTTTCTATAAACAACATGGAAAAAGAAGAAGATTTGAAAGATAAGAAAAAAATATTAATTATGCGCAGAGTGTAAAATAATAAAAACCCCGTTTGGGCAAAATGCTTAAACGGGGTTTTGTTGGTGCTTTAGCGTAAATAAACCCCTGGTTCTACCAGGGGTAGATAAAATACCTTGGTAAGTGAAAACCTCCATGATACGATAAAGATGGTTTGGCAGCCGCATCAAAAAAAGTATCATGGAGGTTTTAAACTAAATGAAAAACGAAATAAAACAAACATC